>JBKBSH010000117.1:0-6469 GCA_046291795.1 Burkholderiaceae bacterium
CGAAAGCCCCTGGCCTTGGCGATCACGGTGTCGACGCCGCGACGGATCGCGTCGTCGAACGCGGCCGGCTCGCCGGGACGGATGCGGATGTCGGCGACTTCGAGAATCATCGTGCGTCTCCTTTCGCGGGCGCATCGTACCCGGCGCGGCTGCGTCCCGACGCCACGCCGGGCTTGCGCTCGAACGCGCGCGCCCTACTCGACGGCGGTCGGCGTCGCGACCGCTTCGCGCGCCCGCGCTGCGCGCCGCTCGCGGCCGATGCGCTCGCCGCGCTTCTTGCGCAGCCAGACCCAAAGGCCGGACAGAACGAGCAGGATCGGCATCGCGCCGGTCGCGCTCATCGCGATCATTCCGCCGGTGCCGAACGCGGTTCCGCTGTGCAGCGGGAACAGCCAGTGCATCAACGTTTCGCCCGCGGTGCGCGTGCGGTCGCTGCGTTCGACCAGGATTTCGGACGTGACCGGGTGGACCCAGACGATCGTATCGCCGAGGCGGTGTTCGTCGCCGGCGCGCTTCAGATAGAAGAGAAATCCGCTCGCGCGTTGCGGCGGGCCGTGGATCTCGGTGATCGCGCGGTCCGGGTAAGCGTGGCGCACCGCGGCGACGATCTCGCCGAAAGGTCTCGGCTCGTCGCGCGCCCCGGGCACCCAGGGGACGGTCGGAAACGGCGCGACCTTCGAGAATACGTTGACCAGGTCGCGCACGTAGTTCAGATAGACGAGCGTGCTGCCGGTGACGGTGGCCAGCACCAGCAGCGCGAAGAAGATCGCGCCGGCCGAACGGTGCAGGTCGAAGAGGATGCGCGTCGCGTTGCCGCGCCAGTTGATCCAGACGAGCCGCTTGAAGCCTTCGCGCTTGCGCGGCCACGCGGCGACGAACCCCGCGATCGCATTGGCGAGCAGCAAAAAGCCCGCGATGCCGACGATGTTCGAACCCGTGTTGCCGAGCAGCACGTTGCGATGGAACTCGTAGGCGGTCTTCAGCACGTACGGCGGCGACAGACCGAGCGTCTCGGCGCCGCGCGTGCCGAGCAGTGCGCCGGTGACCGGGTTGAAGAACGCTTCGATGCGTTCGGAGCCGATGCGGCGGTTCGGCGCCGTGCGGATGATCAACCGATACACGTCGCCGTGCGCGAGCGGCAGCCGGATCCGCTCGACCTTGCCGAGCGCGTAGTCGTCGGTCGCGCGCGCGGCGATCGCGTCCGGGGCAAGCCACGGCCCGCGGTCCGATGCCGTCAGCAGCCCGGGGTTCAGCCACGCGTCGATCGGGTCCTCGAAGACGAGCACGCTGCCGGTCAGCCCGACGAGCGCGAACCACAGACCCAGCCCGATGCCGAGCCAGCGATGGACCGAAAACCAAGCGCTACGGTCGCGCATGCCTCCCCCGCGGGCAGTGCGCGGAGACTCTAGGGCCTGTTGACATATGGCTCAAGTCCGCGTGATCCCCGCATCGGCCGGCGCGCTGTGTGATCTGGCCTGCGCGGCAGTGCAGCCGTGTCGCGGCGTGACGTCCGCGGGGATCACCCTTCGGGGCGGGCCGCCTTGGGCCGCATGGCGTCGTTGCGGCTCGGGTCCTTGCTTGAAGCAATGGTCCCCTCGCCGCGCCTAGCCCTGCGGCCTACAGGGCCCGCCGCAGACCCGACCCATACGCCAACAGGCCCTGGCGCCGCGAACGGGGCGATCGCCACGCGTCACGGCTGATTGAGCGCAAGACCGCACGGGGCCCGCACCCCTATCGTGCGCACCTGGGCCGCACGACCGTGCGCGGCAGGAGGCTTCGATGGACACGATGGCATGGATCGCGCTCGCGATCTTCGCGGTCACGATCGTCGCGGTGATCACCAACGTGATCGACGGCGCGGCCGCCGCGCTGGTCGGCGTGGCCGCGATGATCTGGGTCGGCGTGATGACCGAGGTCGAGGCCTTCCAGCTCGTCGACTGGAACGTGATGGCGATTTTGGTCGGCATCTGGATCATCGCCGGCTACTTCGGCAAGACCGGCGTGCCGAGCTGGCTTTCGGTGCAGGCGCTGCGCGCATCGGGCGGCCGTCCCGGGCTGCTGGTGATGATCCTGTCGGCGCTCGCCGGCGCGGTCTCGATGTTCGTCGACAACGTGGTCGTGATCCTGATGATGGCGCCGGTCGCGCTGCCGCTCGCGCGCGCGATGAAGCTGCCGGTCACGCCGGTCGTGCTGATGATCGGTTTCGCCGCGAACTTCATGGGCACCGCGCTGCTGCTCGGCGACCTGCCGCCGCAGATGCTGCACAGCGTCTCGGGCGCCGAGTTCCGCGACTTCATCTGGCAGCACGGGCGGCCGTCGTCGTTTCCGATCCTGCTCGTGACCTTCGCGGTGACGCTCGCGGCGATGTACGCGTACGGCTTCCGTTCGCGCGGGCGCGAGCCGGTCGACATCGCCGGCGTCGGTATCGAAACGCGCATCCCGAACCGGACGTTCGCCGCGGTCGTCGTCGGCTGGTTCCTCGCGACCGTCGCCGGCATGGCGCTGCGCGAAGTGCTGGGTGTGAAGCTCGGTTTCATCGCGCTGACCGGCGCGCTGACGCTGGTGCTCGCGCTCGAAGCGCTGGGCGAACGCGCCAAGGCGCCGAGCTTCGAGGAAATCCTGCGCGAGCTGGACTGGCGGGCGATCCTGTTCTACATCGCGCTGTTCGCGCTGGTCGGCGGGCTGGAGAAGATGAAGATCATCGACCAGCTCGCGAACGCGCTGCGCCCTCTGTTCGCCGAAAACCTCGCGCTCGGCGCCACCCTGCTGTACTGGGTCACCGTGCCGATCGTCGGCATCGTCGAACACGACGCCTACATCCTGACCTTCCTGTACACGATCAGAGACATGCAGTCGAGCGGCGTGGCGACCTGGCCGCTGTGGTGGATGCTGCTGTGGGCCGGCACGCTCGGCAGCAATCTCACCGTGGCCGGTGCGCCGGCGCTGTTCGCCGCGCTGAACATCTGCGAGCGCGAGGAAAAGCGCAGGATTTCGCTGCGCGAGTTCCTCGCGTGGAGCGTCCCCTTCACGCTGGTCGCGGCCGGCGTGTGCTACGCGTTCGGCATGCTGATCTGGGTGCTGCCGTACGCACGATGAGACCGACCTCGAGGAAGCACGCCATGTTCAAGCACATCCTGATTCCGACCGACGGCTCGAAGCTCTCGGAAAAGGCCGCCCTCGCGGGCGTCGAACTGGCGCGCGCGCGCGGCGCGCGCGTGACGGGCTTTTTTGCCGCGCCCGCGGCCACACCGCTCGTCTACGAGAACCTGCTGCCGGTGAGCTATCTGCCGCCGGACGAGCACGCGAAGCTGATCGAACGCGCGGCCGCGAAGTACCTCGGCGTCATCGAGGGCGCCGCACGGGCCGCCGGCGTGCCGTGCACCTGCGAGCACGTGACGAGCGACTTTCCAGCCGATGCGATCCTCGAGGCGGCGCGCAGGCACAAGTGCGATCTGATCTTCATGGCCTCGCACGGGCGGCGGGGACTGTCGGCACTGATCCTCGGCAGCGAGACGCAGAAGGTGCTGACGCACGCGAACGTGCCGGTGCTCGTGTACCGCTAGTCGCGGCGAGGGCGGCCGCGCGGCGTCATTGCGCCGCGACCCGCCGCAACGCGAACAGCGCGTCGTGCAGCCGCGCGTGCGCGACGAGTCGCAAGACGAACTCGCGTTCGCTGCGGCCGCCCTTCGCTCGGAAAACGTCGACGACCGCACGGCGCTCGGCGACGTGCCACCGTTCGATGCCGGGCAGCAGCAGCACGACGGGGGCGCAGCGCTCCCACGCGCGTCGTTCGTCCGCGCCCGCGCCGCGCAGCGAACCGCCGCAGCGGCGCAACGCGATGCGTCCGCACTCGCGCAGCGCCGCCTCGCGGTCGGCGCCGCCCAAGCGATCGAGCAACCGCGCAGCGGCCAGCCCGATTCGCGGCAGCGGCGGCAGCGGCAGCGGTCGCGCGGGGTCCACCTCGAAGAACAGGTGCCTGCGTGCGAGCGCGCGCAGCGTCGTTTCGCTCGACCGATGGCGCGGATCGCGCTCGATGCGGGCGAGCTCCGCACGCGCGATGCGCCGCGCGTCGGCCGCGCGCGGACGGAACCCCAGCTTGAAATAGAACCACCATGCGCCCGACGCGATGCCTTCGTCGTTGTCCTGCCCGAGTTGATACGGCTCGAGCGTGAACGACGTGGCGCCGAACGCGTGGTGCAGCATCGCCAGCGTGCGCGCAAAGACGTAGGCCGATTCGCCGCCGCGGAACGTCTCGAACGTGTTGAACGAAAGCGCCGCCGAGCGGCCGACGAGGTCCGCCTGCAGATACCCGACGGGCACGCCGTTGCGCAGCATCAGTCCGCCGTAGATGGCCGCGAGCGGCGCGCGCCGCTCGCGCTCGACGCCGTTGACCACGAACGCGTAGCCGCCGCCGTCGTCGACGAACCACGCGTCGCGCGAGTCGCCGTAGGCGAAGGCGTCGAGATCGCGCTGCCGCGCGACCATCGCGCCGCGTGCGAGTTCGATCGCCGCCAGCGCCTTGCGTAGCGGCAGGCGGCGCAGCGAGCGCGGCGCGCGGGCGATCTCGCGGCGCAGGTCGGGGCGGCCGAGCCGCAGCGGGAGGGTCTGCCAGGCGATGCGCGCGGCGGCGAACTTCTCGCGCGTGCGCGCCGGCGTGTCGTCGCCGGCGGCGAGCGTGCAGCTCGGATTGATGCCGTCGTAGAAGGCTTCGCGCGTGAACGAATCGCCGGGCATCGAGGCGATGCGTTCGATCAGGAAGGCCGCATCGGGCGTGCGCCCGCGCACCCGGTCGAGCGCCGCGTAGCCGGGCAGCGCGAGCTGCTTCAACGCCGCGGCTTCGAGCGCCGTCAGAAGCAGCGGCAGCGCGCGCGCGATGTTGTCTGCAGCCGCCGTGTCGGTGCGGTCCAGCCGCAGCAGCGCGGGCCAGCGCCGCGCGAGCCAGGCCGCGGTCGGATGAAAGAACGGATAACCGGTGTCGGTGCCCGCGATGCCGGTGTGCGCGAGCGCCGCGCGGTGCGATCGCAGATCGGCGCGGCGGGCAAAGCGCGCGAGCATCGCTTCGACCTGCGCGAGTACGCGAGCGTCGTCCGGATACGCGCGCATGAAGCACAGCAGCTCGTGCAGCCGTTCGACCTGGCGCGCGCTGCGCAGCGTCGCATCCGCCAGCAGCCGCAGCAAACGCAGCTTGTGCGCGGCGAAGCGACCGCCGAACGAGTCCTTGCAGCGCTGCAGCGCGGCCAGCGCGCGGGTCGCGTCGCACGCCGGCGGCGGATCTTCCGCGTCAAGTGTGCTCATCGCGCGGCATCGTAGAGCACCCGCGGTGCCGTTTCGCCGGCAGCGGCACAATGCGCGGCGCAGTCTGCGCCGGTGAGGCAGGGAGGCGACATGGCGATCCGCGTGGTCCGGCTCGGCAGCCCGCGCGCCGACGGCGAAGGCGTTCGCATCGGCACCGTGCGGCGTCCGCCGCGCGGGGTGCCGAAGGACGAATACGCGAAGCGGGACCTGTACGACGTGTGGCTGCCGAATCTGGCGCCGAGCGAGGCGCTGCTCAGGCGCGGGCAGGCCGCGTCCGACGAACGCGCCTGGCGCGGCTTCGCGGCGCGCTATCGCGCCGAGATGAAGCGGCCCGAAGCGAGCCGCGTGCTCGACGTACTCGCTGCGCTGTCGCGCCGCGCCGACTTTTCAGTCGGCTGCTACTGCGAAAACGAGGCACGCTGTCACCGCTCGATCCTGCGTGAGCTGCTCGCCGAGCGCGGCGCGGCGATCGTTCAGGACGCGCGATAGCGTCCGGCGATCCGGTCCAGCGCCGCGCTGCGCGCGGCGGCGACCTCGCCCGCGCCGGCCGCCGCAAAGCCCAGGTCGACCAGCAGCCCGTCGCGCAGCGAGTAGACCCAGCCGTGCACGGCGAGCTGCGCGCCGCGCCGCCACGCCGACTGCACGATCGTGGACTGGCACACGTTGACCGCCTGCTCGACGACATTCAGCTCGGCGAGCAGATTGACGCGCCGCTCCTCGTCGCCGCCCGCATCGACCCATGCGGCGTGCGCGCGGTGAACGTCCTGGATGTGGCGCAGCCAGTTCTCGGCGAGTCCCGCCGCCGCGCGCTGCAGCGCGAGCCGCACGCCGCTGCATCCGTGATGGCCGACGACGAGCACGTGCTTGACGTGCAGCAGGTCGACCGCGAAGTCGATCACCGACAGGCAGTTCAGATCAGTGTGGACGACGAGATTGCCGACGTTGCGGTGGACGAACACCTCGCCCGGCGCGAGCCCCGTGATCTGGTTGGCCGGAACGCGACTGTCCGAGCAGCCGATCCACAGGTACTCGGGCGTCTGCTGGCGCAGCAGCTTCTCGAAGAATGCGGGATCGCGTTGGACTTCGGCGCGCGCCCAGCGCCGGTTGTTGTCGAGCAGTCTTTGCAGCGGATGGTCCATCGCGGTCCTTTCGGCGGCGTGCGCCCGCGCGGCAC
>JBKBSH010000011.1:0-16890 GCA_046291795.1 Burkholderiaceae bacterium
TGGATGGCCGCGTGCGGAGAGCCCGGCGAGGATGCCGCGCTGTTCGACGCGGTCGCCGCGGCAAGCGAATTCTGCAGACGACTCGGCATCGGCATCCCCGTCGGAAAGGATTCGCTGTCGATGAAGACCGCGTGGCGAGACGGCGCCGAAGACAAGCACGTCGCATCGCCGGTGTCGCTGATCGTCTCGGCGTGCGCGCCGGTCGGCGACGTGCGGCGCACGCTGACGCCGCAGCTACGTACCGATTCGGGCGACACGGTGCTCGTGCTGATCGATCTGTCGGCCGGCCGGCAGCGGCTCGGCGCGTCGATCTTCGCGCAAGTCACCGGGCAGATCGGCAACGATGCGCCGGATCTGGACGATCCCGACCGGCTCGCCGCGACGATCCGCGCAGTTCGCAAGCTGGCAAACGACGGCAAGGTGCTCGCGTATCACGACCGCTCCGATGGCGGACTGTTTGCCGCGGTCTGCGAAATGGCGTTCGCCGGCCATTGCGGCGTGACGCTGAACATCGACATCCTCGCGATGGATCCGGTCGCTTCCGACTGGGGCGACTTCAAGGTCCGGGTCGAACAGGTCGCCGTCCGGCGCGACGAGTTCACGCTGCGCGCGCTGTTCAACGAAGAGCTGGGTATCGTGCTGCAGGTCCGTGCCGGCGAAGCGAGCGAGGTGATGAACGCGCTGCGCGCCGAAGGGCTGGGCGCGATCTCGCACGTGATCGGAAAGCCGAACGATCGGGATTCGATCGAAGTCTGGCGCGACGCGAAGGCGGTGTTTTCGCAACCGCGCGTGCGGCTGCAAAAGGCGTGGAGCGAGGTGTCGTGGCGGATCGCGCGGCTACGCGACCATCCGGACTGCGCCGACGCCGAGTACGCGCGCATCGAAGACCCGGACGATCGCGGACTGTCGATGCAGCTCACGTTCGATCCGGCCGAGGACATCGCCGCGCCCTTCATCGCGAAAGGCGCGCGGCCGCGCGTGGCGATCCTGCGTGAACAGGGCGTCAACAGCCAGTACGAGATGGCGAGCGCGCTCGACCGCGCCGGCTTCATCGCGGTCGACGTGCACATGACCGATCTGCTCGCCGGGCGCGCGTCGCTCGCGGATTTCAACGGTTTTGCCGCGTGCGGCGGCTTCTCCTATGGAGACGTGCTGGGCGGCGGCGGCGGCTGGGCCAAGACGATCCTGCACAACCCGAAGCTTGCCGAGCAGTTTGCCGCGTTCTTCGGCAGAGGCGACACCTTCGCGCTCGGCGTGTGCAACGGCTGCCAGATGATGAGCCAGCTTTCGGTGATGATCCCCGGCGCGCGGCACTGGCCGCGGTTCGAACGCAACGCGTCGGAGCAGTTCGAAGGTCGGCTCGTCATGGTCGAGGTGGCCGAATCGCCTTCGATCTTCTTCGCGGGGATGGCCGGCAGCCGAATGCCGATCGCCAACGCACACGGCGAAGGCCGTGCGGTGTTCCGCAGCGAAGAAGACAGGGCGCGGGCGCTGGTCGCGGTGCGCTATGTCGATTCGCAGGGACGGCCGACTGAGCGGTATCCGTACAACCCGAACGGCTCGCCCGACGGCATCACGGGGCTGACCACACCCGACGGCCGCTTCACGATCCTGATGCCGCATCCGGAGCGGGTGCGGCGAACGGTGCAGATGTCGTGGCAGCCACCCGGGCTCGGCGAGGATTCGCCGTGGATGCGGATGTTCCGTAACGCGCGGCGCTGGCTAGGCTGAACGAGGCAAGGGCACGGGATCTTCCGACGGCGCGATGTTGGGCAAACTCGGGGACGGTTTCCCTCCCATGCAGGGCAGGGGTTCAGCCCTGGAATCGGTGCATCGATGAAAGGATGAAAGCGATGATCAAACGCACACATTGGCTCATCGGCGTCGCGGTGGCGGCGGCGTTCGCGGCGCAGCCGGCGTACGCGCAGGTCGGCCGCGCGGCACACGCGGACGGCTGGGGGACGTTCCTCGGCGCATCGATCGGCGACAGCGACTACGACACGGGATTCAAGTTGTTCGCCGGACAGCAGTTCCAACGGAACTTCGCGTGGGAAGTGCAGTACACCCACTTCGGCGATCGGACCGAGCGTCGCTTCAGTACGTTCGTCGATGCGGAAGCGTGGGCTCTGGGCGGGTCGCTGGTCGGGCTGCTGCCGGTCAGCCCGGATTTCTCGCTGTTCGGCAAGCTCGGCGCGCACTACACGAAGGTCAAGTACTCCGCGCCGGGCATTTCGGCGTCGGACTCGAACGTCGACCTCGGCATCGGTGCGGGGCTGTCGTATCGGCTGACCTCGCAACTGACTCTGCGCGTCGAAGTCGAGGACATCGGCGACCCGGGCGAAATGGTCAGCGTCGGGCTGCAGTTGCGCTTCTGACCGACCGGACGACCGCAAAGCGAAGGGGGCGCCGCGGCGCCCCCTTCGTGCTTGCTGCGATCGGCCCACGCGCGACCGCGACGGGCCGACGATGGCTTACTGCACCTTGGCGTTCTTGCGCAGTCCCTCGACGAACGCCTGCACGCGCTGCTGCTGAAGGGCTTCGCGGATCCGACCCTGCACCTGCGCCAGCGGCGGGAACTGCGTGTCGCGAACGTCGTCGAGGCGGATCACGTGCCAGCCGAACTGCGTCTGCACGGGCGTCTCGGTGAACTGGCCTTTCTCGAGCTTGACCATCGCCTCGGAAAACGGCTTGACGTATGCGTCGGGGCCGGCCCAGTCGAGGTCTCCGCCGTTGTTCGCCGAGCCCGGGTCCTTGGACTTCTTGGCGAGCTCCTCGAACTTCGCGCCTTTTTTCAGCTCGGCGACGATCGCCTTGGCTTCGTCTTCCTTCTCGACGAGGATGTGGCGCGCGCGATATTCCTTGCCGCCCGCCGCCTGCTTCTGTTTCTCGTACTCGGCCTGGATCTGCGCGTCGGTGATCGGGTTCTTCTGCAGTTCGTCGCGCATCAGCGCCTGGATCAGCGTGTTCTGCCGTTGCACGTCGAGCTGGAACTTGACCTCGGGTTTCTCCGCGAGGCCGCGCTTTTGCGCTTCCTGCAGGAAGACCTCGCGCCGGATCAGTTCCTCCTTGATCATCTTGCGCAGCTCGGGCGTGTCCTGCTGGCCCTGCTGCTGGAGCTGCTTGACCCAGGCGTCTTCGCGCGCCTTGGGAATCGGGCGGTTGTTGACGACAGCGATGTTCTGCGCCAGCACGGCGCTGCTGGCCAGTGCGGCCAGCGAAAATGCAACGATACGCATCATGACTTCGACTTTCCTTCCGGGGTTCGGGACCGGCTCGCGCCGTCCTCGCCGGGCGCCAGCAGTACGAGCGAAAGCGCGTGAACTTCGCGCTTCATGAGGTCTTCGAGGGCATCATACACGAGGCGATGGCGCGCAACGCGCTGCAGTCCCTCGAACTTCGGGCTGACGAGGTGCACGCGATAGTGTCCGCCGCCGTGCTTGGCGCCTTCGTGGCCGGCGTGCAGCGCGCTTTCGTCTTCGATCCGCAACGCGAGCGGTTCGAGCGCGCGTTCGAGCCGCTCGCGGATCCTCGCGACCGTGCCTTCAGGCATCGGGCGCCTCCTTCATATGGCGCGCCAGCCACACGCCGATGGCCAGCGTAAACGCCACGGTGATCCCCATCAGGCCGAACAGCTTGAAGCTCACCCAGGTGTCGGTCGGAAAGTTGAACGCGACGTACAGGTTGAGCGTGCCCATCGCGGCGAAGAAGCCCGCCCATACCCACAGCAGCCTGTCCCACACCGGATCGGGCAGTTCGAGCTGCTTGCCGAGCACGCTGCGGACGAAGTTCGTTCGCGCGAGCACGCGGCCGGCGACGAGGATCGTGCCGAACAACCAGTACAGGATCGACGGCTTCCACTTGATGAACGTCTCGTCGTGCAGCCAGATCGTCGCTCCGCCGAAGACGACGATGACCGCGACCGAGATCCACAGCATCGGATCGACCTTTCTTTGGCGCGCGACCAGCCAGCCGACCTGCGCCAGCGACGACGCGACCGCCAGCGCCGTGGCGAGCAGGATCGGCGCCTGACCCAAGGGGACCGCGCCATCGGCGACCAACACGCCGAGCCAGCGATCCGCCAGCGCAGCCGAGACGTCGGGGAAGACCTGCGCGACCTTGTAGGCCGCGAAGAACAGGATCACCGGAAGCAGATCGAACAGCAGTTTCAAGCGGGCTCCTGCGGGTGGGCGGGCGGGCGTGGTCCGAAGGTCAACGCGGCCGAGTCGATGCAGTCGCGCAGCCTTGTCGTCGGCGGACCGCGGTCGAACACGTGACCGAGGGGTGCGTCGCGGGCGTTGCACACGATCTCGGTACGGTTGATGCCTTGGCTGCGGTCAGGCTCCTGGCGCACGCTTTCGTATCCGGCGCAGCGCGGGAAGATCGACTCGACATGCAGCGAACGGCGGCGCAGCGGGATGGTTCACGACGTCGGTGGCAGTGAATGCCATTGTAGCCGGCGGCGCTTGTAAACTGGATCCGGAAGCCCACAAGCAAATCGAACGAGAGGAGACGAGACATGCTGCATGGCCTGATGATGCAGATGCCGCTGGCGATTTCGTCGCTGATCCGGCATGCGGACCGGCATCACGGCAACGTCGAGATCGTTTCGCGGCGGGTCGAAGGCGACATCCACCGCTACACCTACCGCGACCTGCATCGGCGCGCGCGACAGATGGCCAATGCGCTCAAGGGGCTGGACGTCAAGCTGAGCGATCGCATCGCCACACTCGCGTGGAACGGCTACCGGCACATGGAGCTGTACTTCGCCGTGTCGGGCGCGGGCAGCGTGCTGCATACGATCAATCCGCGGCTGCACCCGGAGCAGATCGCATGGATCGCCAACCACGCCGAGGACTGCTACCTGTTCTTCGACCTGACCTTTCTGCCGATCGTCGAGGCCATCGCCGGTCATTGCCGGACGATCAAGGGCTACGTCGCGATGATCGACCGCGCCAAGATGCCGGCGCAGTCGAAGGTGTCCAACCTGATCTGCTACGAGGATCTGATCGACAGCCACTCGGATCGCTACGACTGGCCCGAGTTCGACGAGAACCTCGCCTCGTCGATGTGCTACACGTCCGGTACCACCGGCAACCCGAAGGGCGTCGTGTATAGCCATCGCTCGACGATCCTGCACACCTACGCCGCTGCGCTGCCCGACGCGCTGAACCTGTCGGCGCGCGACGTGATCCTGCCGGTCGTTCCGATGTTCCATGTCAACGCATGGGGCTTGCCCTACGTCGCGCCGATGGTCGGCGCCAAGATCGTCCTGCCGGGGCCGAACCTCGACGGCAAGTCGCTGTACGAGCTGTTCGAAGCCGAGCGGGTCACCTGCTCGGCGGGTGTGCCGACCGTATGGCAGGGGCTGCTCGCATACGTCGAGTCGAACAACCTGAAGTTCTCGACGATGAAGCGCACGGTGATCGGCGGCTCGGCCTGCCCGCCGGCGATGCTGCACACGTTCGAGGAGAAGTACGGCGTCCAGGTGCTGCACGCCTGGGGAATGACCGAAATGAGCCCGCTCGGCACGGCGTGCACGCTCAAGGCGAAGCACATGCGCATGCCGCGCGAGCAGCGCTACCAGACGCAGTACAAACAGGGCCGCGTGATCTTCGGCGTCGACATGCGCATCGTCGGCGACGACGGTGGCGACCTGCCTTGGGACGGCAAGGCCTTCGGCGACCTGCTGGTTCGCGGCCCGTGGGTGCTGCGCGAGTATTACAAGGGCGAAGGCGGCAACCCGCTGGTCGAGGACCCGGAAGGCCACACCTGGTTTCCGACCGGCGACGTTTCGACGATCGACCCGGATGGCTACATGCAGATCACCGACCGCAGCAAGGACGTGATCAAGTCGGGAGGCGAGTGGATCAGCTCGATCGACATCGAAAACATCGCGATGTCGCATCCGGGAGTCGCGATGGCCGCCTGCATCGCCGCCAAGCATCCCAAATGGGACGAGCGGCCGCTGCTGGTGGTCGTGCGCAAGCCGAACGCCGAGCTCTCCCGCGACCAACTCCTGGCGCACTTCGAGGGCAAGGTCGCCAAGTGGCAGATCCCCGACGATGTCGTCTTCGTCGACTCGATACCGCTCGGCGCCACCGGAAAGATGCTCAAGGCCAAGCTTCGCGAGCAGTTCAGGGACTACCGGTTGCCGACGGCCTGACCTCGTCTTGCCGCGGGCCCCCGGCCGAAGGTATTCTGAGCGCGCACAAGAACATCATCGAGACATCATCGAGGAGACTGACAATGGTTCGCATGGCGACGAAGTGGCTGCTGCCGGCTGTGCTCGCGCTGCTGGCGGCAGGAAGCGTCCTGGCGCAGGGCAAGGGCCGCGCCGCGCCCGAACAGACCGTCAAGATCGCTTTCATGGACCCTCTGTCGGGGCCGTTCGCCGCAGTCGGGCAGGCGATTCTGAGGCACTTCCAGTACTCGGCAGAGATCGTCAACGCGAAACAGCTCGCCGGCCCGGGCGTCAGGTTCGAGATCGTTGCGTTCGACAACAAGGGTTCGCCGCAGGAGTCGCTGACGCTGCTGCGCTCGATCATCGACCAGGGCATCCACTACGTGACGCAGGGCAACGGGTCGCATGTCGCGATTCCGCTGTCGGACGCGATCGCCAAACACAACGAGCGCAACCCCGGCCAGGCGATCGTCTACCTGAATTACGCCGCTGTCGACCCGGATCTGACCAACGGCAAGTGCAACTTCTGGCACTTCCGCTTCGACGCAAACACCGACATGAAGATGGAGGCGCTGACCGAGTACATGAAGGACCGGCCCGAGATCAAGAGCGTCTACCTGATCAACCAGAACTACTCGCACGGTCAGCAGGTCGCACGCGTGGCGAAGGAACTGCTCGCGCGCAAGCGGCCCGACATCAAGATCGTCGGCGACGATTTGCATCCGCTCGGGCAGGTACGCGATTTCTCGCCGTATGTCGCCAAGATCCGCGCCTCCGGCGCCGACGCGGTGATCACCGGCAACTGGGGCACCGACCTGACGCTGCTCGTGCGCGCGGCGCGCGACGCCGGCCTGACCGTGAACTTCTACACCTACTACGCCGGTGTCACGGGCACGCCGACGGCGATGGGCGCGGCCGGCGCGGACCGCGTGCGTCAGGTTTCGTACTGGCACCCCAACGTCGACAAGTACCCGGGCGAGGACATCTACCTCGGCTTCAAGAAGAAGTTCGGCGAAGACTGGTACACGCTCGCCGCGTACACGTCGACGACGATGCTCGCCGAGGCGATCAAGCGTGCGAAGTCCACCGACCCGCTGCGCGTCGCGTACACGATGGAAGGCATGAAGATGCCGAGCGTCATGGGCGAGATCGAGATGCGGGCCGCCGATCACCAGTTGCAGCAGCCGCTGTTCATCTCGACGTGGGTCAAGGCCGGCGGCGCGGTCAAGTACGACACGGAAAAGACCGGTTACGGCTTCAAGACCGAGCGGGCGTTCCCGACTTACGTCGCTTCGCAGCCGACGAGTTGCAACATGCAGCGCCCGACGCGTCCGCAATAGCGCGCGGCCGCGGCCGCGCTGAGCGCAACGGCCCCGCGCGGCGGGGCCGTTTTTTGCGCCCGCCGAGCAGTCACGCTCCGTGAATCTCGAATTCGCCCTGATCCAGCTGCTGAACGGCGTCAGCTACGGGCTGCTGCTTTTCATGCTGTCGTCGGGACTGACGCTGATCTTCTCGATGATGGGCGTGCTGAACTTCGCGCACGCCAGCTTCTACATGATCGGCGCCTACCTCGCTTACCAGATCAGCAAATGGATCGGCTACTGGCCGGCGCTCGTGATCGCGCCGCTGGCGGTAGGGCTGATCGGCGCGCTGATCGAACGCTGGGGACTGCGGCGCGTGCACAAATGGGGGCACGTTCCCGAGCTGCTGTTCACTTTCGGCCTGTCGTACATCATCGTCGAGCTGGTGCAGGTGATCTGGGGCCGCGCCGCGGTGCCGTACGCGATACCCGCCGCACTCGACGGGCCGATCGACTGGCTCGCCGATCTCGGCATCACGTTTCCCGAATACCGCGCGTTCATGATGCTCGTCGCGGTGCTGATGCTGGCGGCGCTTTACCTGCTGCTGACGCGCACGCGGATCGGACTGGTGATCCAGGCGGCGCTCACGCACCCGCACCAGGTCGAAGCACTCGGCCACAACGTGCCGCGCGTGTTCATGCTGGTGTTCGGCGGCGGCTGCGCGCTCGCGGGGCTCGCCGGCGTGATCGGCGGCAACGCTTTCGTCACGCAGCCGGCGATGGCGGCCGAACTCGGCGCGATCATCTTCGTCGTGATCGTCGTCGGCGGCATGGGGTCGCTCGCCGGCGCTTTCGTCGCGTCGCTCGCGATCGGCGTCATGCAGACGTTCGCGGTCGCTTCGGACGCATCGCTGTCGGGGCTGGCAGGCTTGTTCGGCGTCGCCGTCACGCCGCAGACCTTCGGCTACAGCGTGTGGAAGCTGACGGTGGCGCAGGTCGCCCCGGTGCTGCCGTTCCTGCTGCTCGTGCTGATCCTGATCGTCCGGCCCAAGGGCCTGATGGGCAGGCGCGAGACCTGACGCATGCGCTCGGGTCCGTTGCGCTACCGGCCGATCAACCTGGGTCGATGGGTGACCTGGGGGTTCGCCGCGTTGCTGTTCGTCGTGCTGCCGCTCGTGTTCGAACAGGGTTTCGCGCGCACGCTGATGTCGCAGATGGCGATCATGATCGTGTTCGCGCTGAGCTACAACATGCTGCTCGGGCAAAGCGGCATGCTGAGCTTCGGCCACGCGGTGTACTCGGGGCTCGGTGCGTACTTCGCGATCCACGCGCTGAACATGATCGCCAGGGGCGAACTGCCGTGGCCGGTGTCGCTGCTGCCGCTGATCGGCGGGCTCGCCGGAGCGTTCTTCGGCGTGATCTTCGGCTACGTGACGACGAAGAAGGCGGGAACGCCGTTCGCGATGATCACGCTGGGCATCGGCGAGATGGTGTTCGCGGCGTCGCTGATGTTCCCGGGGTTCTTCGGCGGCGAAGCGGGCATCAACGGCAACCGCACGGTCGGCGGCAACTTTCTCGGCATCCCGGGGCTGACTTTCGGCCCCGATCTGCAGGTCTACTACCTGATCGCCGCGTGGTGCTTCGCCTGCATGGTGGCGATGTTCGCGTTGACGCATACGCCGCTCGGGCGAATGGCCAATGCGGTTCGCGACAACCCGGAGCGCGCCGAGTTCATCGGCTACAACACGCAGCGCGTGCGCTGGTTCATGCTGATCCTGTCGGGCTTCTTCGCCGGCGTCGCCGGCGGGCTGTCGGCGATCAACTTCGAGATCGTCACGGCGGAGAACGTCAGCGCGATCCGCTCGGGCGGCGTGCTGCTGGCGGCGTTCATCGGCGGCGTCGCGTTTTTCTTCGGTCCGATCCTCGGCGCGATCGTGTTCAGTTTCTTCGCGATCGCGCTGTCCGAGTACACGAAGGCGTGGCAACTGTATCTCGGCGTGTTCTTCGTGCTGATCGTGATGTACGCACCGGGCGGGCTGTCGAGCCTGATCCTGATGAACCTGCGCGTGATGAAGTTCCGCAAGTTCGGGCGGCTGCTCGACCCGTACTTCGGCGTGATCGTCGCCGCGCTTGCGCTCGCCTTCGGCGCCGTGCTGGTGATCGAGATGACCTACCACGTGACGCTGGACATCGCGCTCGGGCCGGTCGTGACGATCTTCGGTTTCCCGTACGACACCGGCAGGCCGGAGGCGTGGGTCTTCGCCGCGTCCGTCGTCGCGGGCGGCGCGATCGCGTTCGAGTACATGCGGCGCCGCTTCAAGGCGGAGTGGGACCGGGTCCAGATCGAGATCGAGGACTGGATCCGCGACAACCCCGAGGACTGACGTGACCGCGCCCGCGCTCGAACTCGTCGACGTCCGCAAGAGCTTCGGAAAGACGGAGATCATCCGCGGCGTCAGCCTGTCGATCGCGGCCGGCGAGCGGCACGCGATCATCGGCCCGAACGGCGCCGGCAAGTCGACGCTGTTCAATCTGATCAGCGGCCGTTTTCCCGTCAGCAGCGGAACGATCCGGCTCGGAGGCCGGGACATCACGCGAAAGAAGCCGTACGAGATCAACCGGCTGGGCCTGTCGCGCAGCTTCCAGATCACCAACATCTTTCACCGGCTCACGGTGTTCGAGAACCTGCGGTGCTCGGTGCTGTGGTCGCTCGGCTACAAGTATTCGTTCTGGCACAACCTGAACAGGCTCGCCGACGCCGAGGAGCGCGCCGAGGACATCCTGCGCCGGATCGGCCTGCGGCGACGGCGCAACACGCCTGCGGGTCTGCTGACCTACGCCGAGCAGCGCGCGCTCGAACTCGGGATCACGATCGCCGGCGGCGCGAACGTGATCCTGCTCGACGAGCCGACCTCAGGTATGAGCCGCAGCGAAACCGCGAACGCGGTCGCGCTGATCCGCGAGGTCACCCAAGGCAAGACGCTCGTGATGGTCGAACACGACATGAGCGTCGTCTTCGGGCTGGCCGACATCGTCTCGGTGGTCGTGTACGGGGAAGTGATCGCCTCCGGGCCGCCGGACCGGATCCGCGCCGACGCGAAGGTCAAAGAGGCGTATCTCGGCCAGCATGCGGACGCTGCCTGACCGGCGAGAATGAACATGCACCGCGCAGACAACCGGAGCACCGAGATACGAACCGCGCTGCGCCGTTCTCGGTGCTGCCCGTGTCGCGGTGTTTGAAGCGGCCTTTCAATGCGGTCCAAGCCGATGCTCGAAGTCAGCAACTTGCAGGCCTACTACGGCAAGAGCCACGTGCTGCACGGGGTCGATCTGCGCGTGGGCCAGGGCGAGATCGTCAGCCTGCTGGGACGCAACGGGGTCGGCCGCTCGACGACGGCCAAGGCGATCATGGGGCTGGTCGACTGCACGGGGCGCATCGTCTTCAAGGGCAAGGACCTGACTCGGCTGAAGACCTACGAGATCGCACAGCTCGGCGTCGGCTACGTGCCGGAGAGTCGCGACGTCTTTCCAACGCTGACGGTCGCGGAAAACCTCCGGCTCGGCCTGAAAGACCATGGGCCCGGGCGCTGGACCTACGAGGACATGTACGCGCTGTTCCCGCGCCTGCGGGAAAGGCAGCACACGCAGGCCGGCGTATTGTCCGGCGGCGAGCAGCAGATGCTGACGCTGGCGCGCACGATGATGGGCGACCCCGAACTGGTGATCATCGACGAACCCACCGAAGGGCTCGCGCCGTTGATCGTCGAGATGGTCGCCAATTTCCTGCGCGCGCTGAAGGAACGCGGCATCTCGATCCTGCTGATCGAGCAGAAGCTGACGATCGCGTTGCAGATTTCACAGCGAATCTACGTGATGGGCCACGGCCATATGGTCTTCGAAGGTACGCCGGAGGATCTGAGGAGCAACAAGCTGATCCGGCAGGAGTGGCTCGAAGTCTGAAGGGGGAACCAATTGACGACATGGTACGAAGTGCGCGGCGACGTGGCCGTGCTGCAGATCGACAACCCGCCCGTCAACGGGCTCGGCCATGCCACGCGCAAGGCGCTCGCCGAAGGGCTCGAGCGCGCACTGGGCGACGTCGAGGTCGAGGCGATCGTGATCACCGGCACCGGCAAGGTGTTCTCCGGCGGCGCCGACATCCGCGAGTTCAACACGCCTGCGGCGATGGCCGAACCCACGCTGTTGCAGATCATCGCGGCGGTCGAGTCGTCGCCCAAGCCGGTGATCGCCGCGATCAACGGCACGTGCATGGGCGGAGGGCTCGAGCTCGCGCTGGGCTGCCATTACCGGATCGCGACGCCGAAGGCTTCGATGGCGCTGCCCGAGGTCAAGCTCGGCCTCCTGCCCGGGGCCGGCGGCACCCAGCGGCTGCCGCGCGCGATCGGCGTCGAAGGCGCGCTGCGCATGATCACGACCGGTGAACCGATCGGCGCCGAAGAAGCGCGGAAGGCGGGGCTCGTCGAGCGCATCGTGCCGGACACGACATTCCAAGGCGTGCTCGACTTCGCGCACGAGATCGTCGAGCGAACGAGCCATCCGAAGCTGCGCGACGCAAAGGCTGCACTGCCGTCGGGCGCGGACCCTGCGGCCTTCTTCGAGGCGGCGCGCGAACGGGTCGCGAAGGCTTCGCGCGGATTGACCGCGCCGCTGAAGTGCGTCGACGCGGTCGAAGCCGCCGCGCTGCGACCCTTCGAAGAGGGCATCCGGATCGAGCGGGCGCTGTTCGTCGAACTGGTGCAGTCGGCCGAATCGAAGGCGCTGCGCCACGCGTTCTTCGCCGAGCGCACGGCGGCGAAGGTCCCGGACGTGCCTGAAGACACACCGACGCGGCCGATCGGGACGGCTGCCGTGATCGGCTTCGGAACCATGGGCGGCGGCATCGCGATGAGCTTCGCCAACGCCGGCATTGCCGTGCGCGTGCTCGAGATGAAGCAGGAAGCGCTCGACAAAGGGTTCGCCGCCTGCCGCCGCAACTGGGAGGCGACTGCGAAAAAGGGCCGGCTGACGATGGACGAGGTCGAGCGGCGAATGGCGCTGCTCAAGCCGACGCTGAAGTACGAAGACCTGGCCGACGCCGACATCGTGATCGAGGCGGTGTTCGAGGACATGAAAGTCAAGCAAGAGGTCTTCCGCACGCTCGATCGCGTGATGAAGCCGGGTGCGATCCTCGCCACCAACACGTCGACCCTCGACGTCGACGCGATCGCCGCGGTCACCGAACGCCCGCAGGACGTGATCGGGACGCATTTCTTCAGCCCGGCCAACGTGATGCGGCTGCTCGAGGTCGTTCGCGCGAAGAAGACCGGCAAGGACGTTCTGGCGACGGTGATGCAACTGGCGAAGCGGCTGAAGAAGGTCGCGGTCGTCTCGGGCGTGTGCGACGGCTTCATCGGCAACCGGATGCTCGAGCAGTACGTGCGGCAATCGCTGTTCCTGGTCGACGAAGGCGCAAGCCCGCAGCAGATCGACGCGGCGCTCGCGAAGTTCGGCATGGCGATGGGGCCGTTTGCGATGTACGACATGGCGGGCATGGACATCGGCTACGCGATCCGGCAGCGCCGTTACGTCGAGAAGCCGCACATCACGTATTCGAAGCTCGCCGACCGGGTCGTCGAGGCGGGGCGGCTCGGCCAGAAGACGGGAAAGGGCTGGTACCGCTACGAGCTGCCGGACCGCACGCCGCGCCCCGACCCCGACATCGACGCGATGATCGAGGCGTACCGCAAGGAAGTCGGCATCGTCCCTCGAACGATCTCGGACGAAGAGATCGTCGGCCGCTGCATCTATGCGCTGGTCAACGAAGGCGCCAAGATTCTCGCGGAAGGTATCGCGCTGCGTGCGAGCGACATCGACGTCGTCTATCTGGCGGGCTACGGCTTTCCCGCGGCGAAGGGCGGGCCGATGTATTACGCGCAGACGGTCGGTTTCGACAAGGTGATCGCGTCGATGCGGCAGTACGCGGCCAATCCGCACGGCGACCCGAAGTTCTGGGAACCGGCGCCGCTGCTCGTCGAGGCGGCCGGCGTCGGGCGTTGGCCCAAGTAGCGGGGCCGACCGATGACCGAGCGGCTCGTCGCGCGCCGCGACATCGAGTTCCTGCTGTACGACTGGCTCGAAGTGCAGTCGTTCGGCACGCTGCCGCGCGTCGATCCGCAGCTCGACCTGCTCGCGAGCCTCGATACGACCGCACTCGACATGCAGCAGGGCTGGTTCTGACGCGCGCAAGACGAGGAGGCGACGATGTCGATTCACAAACTGTTCGATCTGCGCGGCAAAACCGCGCTGGTGACGGGCGGCTCGCGCGGGCTGGGGCTTCAGATTGCCGAGGCGCTCGGCGAAATGGGCGCGAAGCTCGTGCTTTCGGCGCGCAAGGCGGACGAGCTCGACCACGCGGTCGAGCATCTCGCCGGGCAGGGCATCGAAGCGAGCTGGGTCGCCGCCGACGGCTCGCGGCCGGAGGACATCTCGCGGCTGGTCGACGAAACGCTGCTGCGGCTCGGCCACGTCGACATCCTCGTCAACAACGCCGGCGCGACCTGGGGCGCTCCCGCCGAGGATCACCCGCTCGATGCGTGGGACAAGATCATGAACCTGAACGTGCGGGGCACCTTCCTGCTGACGCAGGCGATCGGAAAGCGCTCGATGATCCCGCGCCGCTACGGCCGCGTCGTGATCGTCGCGTCGATCGCCGGACTGCGCGGCAACCCGCCCGGAACGATCAGGACGATCGCGTACAACACCAGCAAGGGCGCGCTCGTCAACTTCACACGCGCGCTGGCCGGCGAATGGGGCGCATACAACATCACGGTCAACGCGCTCGCGCCGGGGTTCTTCCCGTCCAAGATGACGCGCGGAGTGATCCAGCAACTGGGCCAGGACGCGTTGGCGAAGCACGCGCCGCTCGGACGGATCGGCGGCGAGGAAGACCTGAAAGGCGCAGCGTTGCTGTTCGCTTCCGACGCCGGCCGGCACATCACCGGCCAGATCCTCGCGGTCGACGGCGGCGTGACCGCCGTTTGAAGGATGCGCGCCGAGTTGCACGAAATCCCGTTCATGCGCCTGCTCGGCGCGGAGCTGGTTCGCGCGGTCGACGGCGAGGCCGAGATCGCGCTCGCGCTGGTCGAAGGGCACATGAACAGCTGGGGTGTCGGGCACGGCGGCGTGGTCATGTCGCTGCTCGACGTTGCCATGGCACGTGCCGCCAAGTCCCGAATCGAAGCCGAGCGGGGCACCCCTGTCGGCAGCGTGACCGTCGAGATGAAGACGAGCTTCTTCCGTCCCGCGCGGGGAAGGGTGGTCGCGCGGGGCCGCGTTCTGCACCGTTCGACGACGATGGCGTACTGTGAGGCCGAACTCGTCGACGCCGAAGGCGCGCTCGTGGCCAAGGCGCTCGGCACGATCAAGTTCCTGACCCGGCTCGACGCAGCCGACCGACTCTGAAGCGCAAGGGGGAACAGTGAAGAACCGCCGCATCGTGCTCGCCAGCCGTCCGGCCGGCTGGGTGACCGAAGACAATTTCCGGCTCGAAACGGTCGAGCTTGCACCGCTTGCCGAAGGTCAGGTGCTCGTCCGCAACGAGTGGCTTTCGCTCGATCCGTACATGCGCAGCCGGATGAACGAGGGCCGCTCGTACGCGGCGCCGCAGCCGCTGAACGAAACGATGATCGGCGGCACCGCCGGCGAAGTCGTCGAGTCGCGCAACGCGCACTTCGCGGTCGGCGACAAGGTCGTCGGCTACTTCGGCTGGCAGGAGTACGGGGTGTCCGACGGCAACGGGCTCGTCAAGGTCGATACTAACCGCATCCCGCTCGCCGCATACCTCGGCGCGGTCGGCATGCCCGGGGTGACCGCGTGGTACGGACTGAACCGGATCATCGAACCGAAGGCCGGCGAAACGGTGGTCGTCTCCGCTGCCAGCGGCGCCGTGGGCGGCGTGGTCGGACAGCTCGCGAAGCTCGCCGGCTGCCGCGCGGTCGGGATCGCCGGCGGGCCCGAGAAGTGCCGCTATGTCGTCGACGAGCTCAAGTTCGACGCGTGCATCGACTACAAGAACGACGACGTGGGCAAGGCGCTGAAGTCGGCCTGCCCGAACGGCATCGACGGTTACTTCGAGAACGTCGGCGGCGCGATCATGGACGCGGTGCTGCCACGGATGAACGCGTTCGGCCGCATCGCGTTGTGCGGGCTGATCGCCGGCTACAACGGCCAGCCGATCCCGATCGTCAACCCGACCTGGTTCCTGCTGAGCCGGCTGAAGCTGCAAGGCTTCATCGTCTCCGATCACATGGACGTCTGGCCGCAGGCGCTGCAGGTGCTCGGCGCGCACGTCGCGTCCGGCCGAATCCGCTATCGCGAAACGATCGCGCACGGACTCGAAAACGCCCCGGCCGCGTTCATCGGCATGCTCGAGGGGCGCAACTTCGGCAAGCAACTGGTGAAGCTCGCATGAAGGACTTTGCAGGCCGCGTGGCGGTCATCACCGGCGCGGGCAGCGGCTTCGGCCGAGAGTTCGCAAGGATGGCGCACGCGCTCGGCATGAAACTCGTGCTGGCCGACATCCAGCGCGATGCGCTCGATACGACGCTCGGCGAACTGCGCGCGGCGGGAGCGCACGCGATCGGCGAGGTCGTCGACGTCTCAAGCAGCGATCGGGTCCGGCATCTGGCGGATCGCGCGTACGCCGAGTTCGGCGCGGTGCACCTGCTGTTCAACAATGCCGGTGTGGCCGGCGGCGGGCTCGTCTGGGAGAACGACGCCAACGACTGGCAGTGGGTGCTCGGCGTCAACCTGATGGGGGTCGTGCACGGCATCCGTCATTTCGTTCCGCGAATGCTCGACGCCAACCGCCGCGGCGAACCCGGCCACATCGTCAACACGGCGTCGATCGCCGGTTTCCTGTGCCCTCCGCTGATGGGCGTCTACAACGTGTCCAAGCACGCGGTCGTCGCGCTGACCGAGACGCTGTATCACGACCTGGCGCTGGCGAAGTCGACGATCGGCACGAGCGTGCTGTGCCCGGCCTTCGTTCCGACCGGCATCGCCGCGTCCGAGCGCAACCGTCCGGCCGAGCTCGCGCGCGACGGCGAGCTCACCGCGTCGATGCGGCTCGCGCAGGCGCAGTCCGAGAAGGCCGTGTCGAGCGGGAAGATGACTGCCGCGGAAGTCGCGCGGATCACCTTCGATGCGATCCGCGCCGGGCGTTTCTACGTCTTCACGCACGAGAAGATCCTCGCCACGGTCGAGGCGCGCTTCGACGCGGTGCTCGCGCGCGGCGCGCCGGCGGATCCGTTCGCGAGCAACCCGAGCGTCAGGCCGGTGGCCACGTGATCGCGACCGGCCAGTTCGCAGAGTTGCCGAACGGCATCACGCTGCACTTCGCGAGCTGCGG
>JBKBSH010000118.1:0-6451 GCA_046291795.1 Burkholderiaceae bacterium
CGCGGCACGCCGGCGATGCGGTCGGCGAGCGCGTCGACCGTCGCGTCGAGCCGCTCGGGCGGCACCGCGTCGATCGCCAGCCCCCACTCCTTGGCCGTCGCGCCGTCGATCGTGTCGCCGGTGAACAGCAGCCTCTTCGCGCGCTGCATGCCGACCCGATACAGCCACATCGCCGTCGTCGGGCAGCCCCATACGCGGGTGGGCATGTAGCCGATCCGCGCGGTCGTCTCCATCACCAGCAGGTCGCAGGCGAGCGCGATGTCGGAGCCGCCGGCGACCGCGTATTCCTGCACGCGGCAGATCGTCGGCTTGTCGCTGCGCCACAGGGTCATGAGGTCGTCGGTGGCCCGCTTCATCCACTTGTAGTCGACCATCGGGTCCCACGGCATCTCGCTCTGCAGCCATTCGTGCGCCGCGGGGCGCTCGGCCGATTCCTTCATGTCGTAGCCCGCGCAGAACGCGCGGCCCGCGCCCTGCACGACGATCACGTGCACTTCGTCGTCGTCATTGGCCAGTTGCACCGCACGACGGATCTCCCCCGGCATCGCCGGGTTGATCGCGTTGAGCCGCTCGGGCCGGTTCAGCGTGATTCGCGCGATGCGCGGGTTGCGCGCGTCCTTGCCGTACAGCAGCGTTTCGAAAGTCGGCGCCATGTCGCCCTCCACGGATGCGTTTTACGCCCGCGCGCCGTCCCGCGCGCGGATCGCCGCGACGAAGTCGCGCAGCAACGGGTCGCCGTCGAGCACGGCCGGGTCCTTCCAGTCGTGAAACTCCGGATGCCATTGCACGCCGGCGACGTACGACGGCCCGGTCCAGCGGATCGCCTCGACGATGCCGTCGTCGGGGCAGCGCGCCTCGACGGTGAACTCGGCGGCCAGGTCCTTGATCGCCTGGTGATGCACGCTGTTGACGGTCGCGCGCGGGTTGCCGCGATAAAGCCGCGCGAGCCGCGTGCCGGCGACGAACTCGATCGCGTGGAAGTTTCGGTCGTACAGCGCCGCGTCGCGGTGCTTCAGCGCGCCCGGAACCTGCGTGGCGATGTCCTGGTACAGGGTTCCGCCGAAGGCGACGTTGAGCACCTGCAGCCCGCGGCACACACCGAGCACCGGCTTGCCGCGAGCGACGAAGGCGCGCGTCAGCGCGATCTCGTACTCGTCGCGGACGCGGTCGCCGTTCCATTCGGGCCGCAGCGGCTGCTCGCCATAACTGCCCGGCCACATGTCCGATCCGCCCTCGAGCACGAGCGCGTCGAGCACATCCGCGTACTCGGCGAGCGTCACGTCGCCGCGCCGGGTCGGCCCGTCGGGCGAAGGAATCACGAAGGCGATCGCGCCGGCGGATTGCACCCAGTGGACGATCGACTGCTCGACGTACTGCAGCGTCTTGCCGGTGAACACCGGCCGCTGCGCGTCCGGGTGGAAGAAGCAGGCCGAGATGCCGACGTGCGGACGCCGCGCCATCACATCGCCTGCTCGAAGAAGCGCTCGAAGTCCTCGCGCCGGCAGGGGCGCGGGTTCGTCAGATGGCAGTTGTCGCGCAGCGCGAGGTCGACCAGTCGCGGGATCGCATCGCGCTTGACACCGTAGGCCGCGAGCCCCTTGCCGATGCCGATCTCGGCCTTCAGTGCGGCGAGCCACGGTGCGAAGGCCTCGGCCGAACCGGCGCCGACCACGCGCGCGAGCTCGGCGAACCGCGCGGGGGCGGCTTCGAGGTTGAACCGCATCACCGGTTCGATCATCAGCGCGTTGGCCAGCCCATGGTGCAGATCGCACACGGCGCCCAGCGCGTGCGCGCACGAGTGCACGGCGCCGAGATCCTTCTGGAACGCGATCGCGCCCATCATCGACGCCATCATCATGTCGCTTCGCGCGCGCAGGTTCTTCGGCTCGCGCACCGCGGTCGCGAGCGCGCGTGCGGCGATGCGCGCGCCTTCGAGCGCGATTCCGTCGCACAACGGATGGTAGGCGGGCGAAAGATACGACTCGACGTTGTGCGTCAACGCATCCATGCCGGTGGCGGCGGTCACGTGAGGCGGCAGCGTGAGCGTCAGTTCGGGATCGGCGAAAACGACCTTCGCGAGCAGCTTCGGCGAGAAGACGATGCGCTTGACGTGCGTGTCGTCTTCGCCGATCACGCTCGATCGACCGACCTCGGAGCCCGTGCCGCTCGTCGTCGGCACCGCGACGAAGTAGGGCGGCTCGCCCGTGATCGGCCGCGCGTTCGGGTGGTCCCACGCGTACTCGAGCGCGTGACCCTCGTGCGTGGCGAGCACGCCGACGAGCTTGGCCACGTCCAGCGCCGCGCCGCCGCCGAAGCCGATCACGCTGTCGGCGCGATGCAACCGGTACGCGTCGGCGCCGGCCATCGCCTGCGCGGCCGTCGGATTGCCGGCAACGCCCGAATACACGCCGACGTCCAGCCCCGTGTCCAGGTGCGACATGAACTCCTTGAGCAGCGGCAGCGCCGCGAGCGACCGGTCGGTGACGACGAGCGGCCGCTTCAGTCCGCGCTCGCGCAGATGAACGCCGACCAGCTTGCGCGCGCCGGCGCCGAAGTGGATCGTGGTGGGGAAGGAGAAATGCGCGATGCTCATGGGCGTGTGCCAGCCGTTCGTTGCAAAGTTCAGTCGATGCGCACCCAGCGCAGTTCGAGCACGTCGTTCGGCCACTGCACGACATGGATGTTCGGCTTCATCACCCAGGTCAGCGTGCGGCGGTACAGCGGGATCAGCGGCAGGTCCTCGTGCATCAGCCGCAGCGCGTCGCCCACGAGCCGGCGGCGGCGGGCGGGGTCGGGCTCGACGCGGATCGCGTCGATCAGCGCGTCGAGCCTGGGATTCGAGTAGCGCCCGCCGTTGAATGCGCCGCTGCCTGCGCCGTCGTACGTCCGCACCGTGTTCTGCAACATCGCCCACGCGTCGGTGCCCGGCGACCAGCCGAACTCGAAAAAGCTCGCCGTCGCCTGCGTGAGCTTGGGGAAGAAGATCGCGGCGGGCGACGGCTGGAAGTTCACGCGGATGCCGACCTGCGCGAGCATCGCCGCGATCGCCTGGCACACCGCCGCGCGGTAGGTCACGTTGACGCAGTCGAGCGTCACGCCGAAGCCTTCGCCCCAGCCCGCCTCCGCGAGCAGCGCGCGCGCCCTGGCGGGGTCGTACGGCAGTCGCGCCTCGACGTCGGGCGTGTAGCCGTCGACGAGCTTCGACAGGTGCGAGCCGGTCGGCGTGCCGAGCCCGCGCAGCACCTTGCCGACGACGAGATCGATGTCGATCGCGTGGTAGATCGCGCGCCGCACCCGCAGGTCCTTGAACGGATTGGCTCCGCGCTTGCCGGGCGGCAGTTCGACGAACTGCGGCTCGTCGCGGTGCTGGTCGAAGCCCAGGTACTGCGTGCCGATGTCCGAGATCTCGGCAAACTTGAGCCTGCGGTCCTTGGACGCCTTCAGCCGCGCGATGTCCTGGAAGGGCGGGTCGATCACGAAATCGACCTGCCCCGAGGCGAGCGCGGCGAGCCGGGTCGCGTCGGCCTGGATCACCGAGTAGATCGCCTCGGTCACATTGCCGACGTCCTTCGCGCCGCGGCCCCACCAGTCGGGATTGGCGACGAGCACGAGCCGCTGGTCGGGGTCGTAGCTCTTGAGCTTGAACGGCCCCGTGCCGTTGGCGTTGCGCACCGCGTAGGTTTCCTGCTTGGCGTTGTAGTCCTGCGGAACGAGCACGCCGTGTTTCTCGGCCCACGGTTTGCTCATCATCGCGACGAGCCACAGCTTTTCGGGCAGCACCGCGTCGGGCGCGGAAAGCAGCACGTCGATCGTCAGAGAGTCGACCTTGCGCACGCCGACGACGCCGCGCAACTGGTTGGCGCGCTGCGAGGTCCTGGCGAGCGCGCGCTCGATCGAGAACACCGCGTCGTCGGCGGTGAACGGTGCGCCGTCGTGAAACCTCACGTTCGGCCGCAGCTTGAAGCGCCAGCGCTTTGCGCCGTCGGCGGACTCCCACGACAGCGCGAGCGACGGTTCGAGCCTGAATTCCCGGTCGCGGTTGACCAGCCCCTCGTAGATCTGCGTGACCACGCGCGATTGATACAGCAGCGCGAGCGAATGCGGATCGAGCGAGTTCGGATCGAACGCGCTGGCGAAGCGCAGCGTCTTCGCCTGTGCGGCGCCGACGCAAGCGAGAAGCGCGAACGAGGCGAAGGCCAGAAAGCGCTTCATGGGCGGGATCCTCCGGGGCCAGCGGCGAAGCATAAACGCGCGCTGGCCCGGCGGGGATCGCAGCAGGGCGCGCCGTCGCGACCGGCGGCCAGCGGCGGGACGACGACGAACCTCAGCCGCGAACGACCGTGACGGCGCACGAAGCGTGCGCGATCACCTGGCGCGCGACCGAGCCGAGCAGCCAGCGCGCCAGCCCGGTATGGCCGCGATGGCCGACGACGATGTGATCCACACCGTGCTTGTCCGCGTACAAAAGGAGCTGCTCCGACGGATGGCCCACGGCAGTCTCGAACCTGACCTTGGGGTCGCCGCCGCCGAGTCTTGCGCGCAGCGGCTGCAACAGCCGCGCACAGTGCTTGCGTCCTTCCTCGATCAGTTCCTCGGTCTCGACCTCGGTGCCGAACTCGGGCGGACGGAACACGGCGAGCACGTGCAGTTCGGCGCCGTAGCGCCGCGCCAGATCGACGGCGAACTCGAGCGCGCGCGACGCGGCGGACGAACCGTCGTAGCCGAGCAGGATGCGCGTGATCATGGACTTCTCCTCGCAGTGACGACGGGCTGCGGCGCCGGTTCGGTCGACGCCGGAGCGCGCAGCAGGTGACGCGGCAGGAAGAACGCGTTGGCGATCAACGTCGGAATCACGGCGCTGCCGATCACCGCCGCCACGAGCGCCGAATACTGTGCCTGATCGACCACACCTTTGGACAGACCGAACAGCGCCGAGATCGTGCCGAACGTCAGCCCCGTGGACATCAGCAGCGTCGTGTACATGCTCTCGCGCCGCGGCGAACCCGACGCCACGGCGACCGGATACACGCCCGCCACCTTGGTGACCATCTTGCCGGCGAGCAGCACCGCGAAGGCGAGCGGCGCGGCGACGAGCGCCGGCAGCGACACGAGCGAACCGGCGCGGATGAAATAAAACGGCGTCAGCAGACCGAAGGTCAGCGTGCGCAGCCTGCGGATCAACGCGTGGTCCTTGCCGACCGTGCCGGCCAGCACCATGCCGAGCAGGTAGGCGGGAAGCACGGCTTCGCTGTCGGCCCAGGTCGCGAGCGCCGCGAACGCGAACAGGCACGTCATCAGGAACTTCGCTTCGAGTTCGGAGGGCCGCGCGCCGAAGCGGCGAAAGAAACGCGGTGTGAGCCACGGCAGCGCAAAGAACGAGACCGTGCCGACGCCGACGAAGACGGCCGTCCTGTAGGTGAACGGCGCGAACAGCAGCCCCAGCGCGACGACCGTCGCCAGATCCGTGATGAAGCACGCGGCCAGCACGCCCTTGCCGTAGTCGGTGGCGTTCAGACCGAACTCGAGCATCACCGCGTAGACGACCGCGACCGACGTGGTCGACATCGCGATCCCGGCGAGCCAGCTCGCCTCGACCGACCAGCCGAGCGCCCAGCGCGCGAGCGCGGCACAGCCCAGGAACGGCGCGCCGAAGCTCACCAGACCGATCGCGAAAGTCGTCTTCCACTGCCGGCGCAGCACGACCGGGTCGAGCTCGGCGCCCGCCAGGAAGGTCAGCAGGATCGCGCCCGCACCCGACAGGAACTTGATCCACGTGGCGTCGCCGGCGAGCAGCGCACCGCCGAGCAGCGCGCCGATCACCAGCTGCGCGATCGTCCCGACGACGATCTCGGACAGCGCCGTGGCCACTCGCAGCCAGATCGACAGCAGCGTGGCGACGAGCGCCAGCGCGAGCCACAGCGCGGCCTGGGTCCAGATTTCGGTCATGGCCGCTGCCCGTCGGCCGGCGGATCCTCGCGGTCCGGATTCAGCACGCCGAAGCGCGCCGGGATGTCGGCGAAGAAGAGTCGGACCTTTTCGGCGGCGATCCGGTCGAGCAGCTTGCCGCGTTCGTCCGCGGTGACGATGAACTCGACCTCGACGATGCGGCTGCCGCCCAGCTCGAAGAAGCGGTCCTCGTGCAGCACGTGATGCCGCCCGAACCCGGCCATCGCGTGGAACGCGGTCCCGCCGCGGATTCCCATCGCGTTGGCGGTGCGCAGCAGCCACTCCCAGAGCAGCACGCCGTGCAGACGCTGGGTCTCGGGGACATACAGGCGCAGGTACGAACCTTCCATCGAAGACCTCCTCAGTGGCGTTGCGGCCCCGGGCGGATGCCGCGCGCGTCGCCGCGCGGATTCAGCGCGGGCGTGCCGGGCGGCGGCAGCGCAGCGGGCCGAGTTGCGGGCCGGCGCGGCGACGCGCAGGCGCAGGCGCCGAACCCGGGGAATCG
>JBKBSH010000119.1:0-6167 GCA_046291795.1 Burkholderiaceae bacterium
GTCGCCCGGCTTGAAGGTGAACTGTGTTGCGTCGTGGCCGTGGCCGCTGCGCGCGCGCGCGAAGCCCTTCTCGGAGACGATCACCGTGACCGGCTCGTCGATCACTCGTGCCTCGACGGTCGCGCGTTCGGCGGCTTCGATCAGCGTGCGGCGGGCGTCGCCGAACCGCTTCGCGTCCTCGTCGAACTCCCTGGCGATCTGTCTGCGCAGCGCGGCTTCCGAATCGAGCAGCTTCTGCAGGCCCGTTTCCTCCTTGCGCAGCTCGGCGAGCTCGCGCTCGATCCGGATGCCCTCGAGCCTGGCGAGCTGTCGCAGCCGCATCTCGAGGATGTCCTCGGCCTGACGCTCGGTGAGGTTGAACGCCGTCATCAGCTCGGGCTTCGGCTCGTCCGAGCGCCGGATCAGCTTGATCACGCGGTCGATGTTCAGCAGGACGAGCTGACGCCCTTCGAGGATGTGGATGCGGTCCTGTGCCTTGGCGAGCCGGTGCCGCGTGCGCCGGCGCACGGTCGCCACGCGGAACTCGACCCACTCGCGCAGGATGTCGGGCAGCGACTTCTGCCGCGGCCGCCCGTCGGTGCCGATCATCACGAGATTGACCGGCACGTTGGTCTCGAGGCTCGTGTGCGCGAGAAGAAAATTGACGAGTTCGTTCCGGTCGATTCGCGACGTGGCCGGCTCGATCACGAAGCGCACCGGCGCGGTCTTGTCGGACTCGTCGCGCGTGCGGTCGAGCAGCGACTTGGCCATCTGTCGCAGGTTCTGCTGCTCCGGCGTCAACGACTTCTTGCCGGCCTTGACTTTCGGGTCGGTGAGCTCGGCGATCTCCAGTTCGACCCGCGCCGCCGAAACGCCCGGCGGCAACTCGGTGATCACGAGCTGCCACTGGCCGCGCGCCAGCTCCTCGAACGCGTAGCGGGCGCGGACCTTCAGGCTGCCGCGGCCGGTCGCGTAGACCTCGCGGATCTCCTCCTCGCCGGAGATGATCTGGCCGCCGCCCGGGAAGTCCGGACCGGGCATCGCCTCAAGCAGTTCTGTCAGCGGCGCCTTCGGGTTCTTCAGCACGATCTGCAGCGCGGCGGCGACCTCGCGCAGGTTGTGCGAAGGAATCTCCGTCGCAAGCCCCACCGCGATGCCGGTGGCGCCGTTGAGCAGAACGAACGGCAGCCGCGCCGGCAGCAGCTTCGGCTCCTGGAAGGCGCCGTCGTAGTTCGGGCCGAAGTCGACCGTGCCTTCGTCGAGTTCGTCGAGCAGCAGCCGAGCGATCGGTGTCAGCCGCGCCTCGGTGTAGCGCATCGCCGCGGCAGCGTCGCCGTCGCGCGAGCCGAAATTGCCGTGCCCGTCGATCAGCGGATAGCGCAGCGAAAAGCTCTGCGCCATGCGAACGAGCGCGTCGTACGCGGCCTGGTCGCCGTGCGGGTGGTACTTGCCGAGCACGTCGCCGACCACGCGCGCGCTCTTGACGGGCTTGGCGCTGGCCGCCAGGCCCATCTCGTTCATCGCGTACAGGATGCGCCGCTGCACCGGCTTGCAGCCGTCGGCGATGTCGGGCAGCGCGCGGCCCTTGACCACCGACACCGCGTAGTCGAGATACGCCCGGCTCGCGAACTGCGCGAGCGTCAATGCCTCCGCGCCTTCATCCGGCGCGGTGAAGAGCGACTGCTGTTCCGACATGGCTGACCCGTGCCCTGCGGGGCGCTGCGAAGGGGCGCGATGTTACCGGACGGTGCTTGCCTTCAGCCGCGGGCGCCGACCGTCATCGCCGCGATGTGCAATTGCCCTTGGGGGTGGATCGCGCACGCCTCACGCGATGGCGAGCGCCTTCGGACCGCGCCCGCGTGTCCACCATCGAGCGAGGCCGGCGCCGTGCACGGCCGGCCGTCGGCGCGAAGGAGGCGAAAAACAAGGATCGAGCGCTCGGCGCGTCGCACGTGCACGCCGAACGCCCGACAGCGTCAATGCTTGTGCTGCGCCGGCGCGGTCGTGCGTACTTCGACGTCGACCTTCACTTCGCCAGCACGGTCGAACTTCAGCGTCAGCGGAAACTTCGTCCCCGCCTTCAGCGGCGCCTTCAGTCCGATCAGCATCACGTGCAGCCCGCCGGGCTTCAGCTCGGTGGTCGCGCCGCCGGCGACGTCGATCGCATCGACCTTGCGCATGCGCATCGTCGTGCCGTCCATCGCGTGCGTGTGAAGCTCGACGACCTCCGCCACCGGCGCACTCGCCGCGATGAGCTTGTCGGTCGCCCCCGCATTCTTGATCTTCAAGTAAGCGGCGCCGTTGGTCTGACCGCCGGCGCTCGCGCGCGCCCACGCGTCCTCGATCGTCAGGTCACCCGCTCGGTGGCCGTGGTTGTGGGCGAACGCCGCGAAGCTGGCGGCAGCAAGCCCGGCGGCAATGCATCGTCTCATCAGGTTCATCGATCGATCTCCTTGCGCCGTCCGGCGCGGTTGCAGAAAACGCATTGGTCAAAAGGCGCGGGCATCCACCTCGGCCAGCCGGATGCCGTACTGCGGGGCGGGCTCGGTCCACGCCGCGACGAGTCGATCGCGATCGGCCACGAGCTGCGGCAGTCCGCTGTCGCGGTTCGCCGCCACGCGCGTGATCCACCCGCGCGCGTGCTCGCGCCCGCGCGCATCCAGCAGTGCCAGCATCAGCGGCGCGCGGCCGTCGCCCATGGCAGGCGCGCCGATCCACGACACCGCCGCGCGTTGCGCGTCGACCCACGCCGCGCCGACGCGGCCCAACGGCGCGGCCGTGTCCAGCTCGATCGGCTCGCGCCAGGTCGCGCCACCGTCGACGGACAGCGCCGCGCGCACGCGCGGCCGATCGCCTGCTGCCGTAAACCACGCCGCGACGACACGGCTGTCGCGCGCCGCCAGCGCCGGCCCGTTGGTCGGACAGGCGGCGATGGTCCATCCCTCGGCGCCGAGATCGACCGGCCCGGACCACGCGCCCGCGACCCGGCGCACGAGCTTGTTGTCCCGCAGTTCGTCCTCGGTGCGGCCGCGGTAGGCGACGAGCGCGCCGCGGTCGGTGACGGCCGCCGCGGTCTGGCAGCAGGTGCAGACGTTGGCGTCGAGCACGCGATCGGCCTCGACGTGGCCGTCGCGCGCCACGCGCGTGGCACGCAACGCGAAGTTGCCGCTCTTGTCCGGATGCAGGGGCCGCTCGGCCGCCTTGACGTACTCGCGGCCGTCGAGCCAGACGATGGCGGCGGCATCGCCGTCGGCGAAGATCGACGCGAAGCCGTACTCGGCCGCGGTCGTCGACGTGTACGGCCGCCCCGCATCGCGCCAGGTGCGGCCGCCGTCGTCCGACAGCGCGAGCGCGATGTCGTAGTCGTAGCGGCCGCCGCCGGCACGCAGCACGAGCCGGTGCGCGAGCCAGAAGTCGCGGTCGATCGGCACCACCGACGGGAAGTCCAGCCAGTTGACGAACCAGTTCTCGCCGCGTGCGACTTCCACCGCGGGCAACCAGGCGCCCTCGACGTGGCGCGCGCAGCGCAGCGCGTGGCCAGCGCCGACGCGCTCGACCCAGCAGAGCACGAACCCCCCGTCGGGATGCACGGCGAGCCGCGGCAGCCGCGCGCCGGTACCCGCGGGGTGTTCGAGCCATCGCACGCCCGCCAACGCAGCGGCAGACTCCCCGCGACGCAGCCAGCGGCCCGCACCGAGCAGCCCGACGCCAAAGGCGCCGGCGGCGACCGCGGCGCCGGCGACGACGGTGCGTCGACTCAGAACCGCGCCCGCCACGAGACCTCCACCGAACGCGGCTCGCCCAGGATCACCTGCGAGGCGCCGTACGAGCGCGTCGCGTACACCGCATCGGTCGCGTTGCGCACCCGCAGCGTGGCTTCGCCGAGTGGCAGCTTGTACGCGAGCCACAGATCGCCCACCGTGTACGCATCCATCCACACGGTGTTGGCGTTGTTCGCCGCGCGGCGGCCCACGTAGCGCACACCCGCGCCCGCGCGCCAGGGCGGCGCGAACTGCCAAGTGAACCAGGCGCTCGCCAGTCGCTCGGGCACGTCCGGCGGCACATTGCCGGCGCGCGACACCGGCGTGCCGCCGACGCTCTCGACGAAGCGATCGAATCTTGCGTCGAGCACCGTGCCGTTGACCTGCACCGTCCATGCGGCGCTCGGGCGCAGCACGACATCGGCCTCGACGCCGCGCGAGGACTGCTCGCCGATCTGCACCGTCAACGCCGGATTGACCGGATCGCGCGTCAGGACGTTGGTGCGCGCGATCTCGTACACCGCCAGCGTGGCCTCGCCGCGGCCTCCGGGCAGGCTCGCCTTGACGCCCGCTTCCGCCTGGCGCGCGCGCGTCAGCTCGAAGTTGCGCTGCGCGAGCGTGAGCGTGACGATCTGCGCGGCCGGCTCCAGCGCGCGTCCCACCTGCGCGTACAAGGTGACCTTGGGCAGCAGGTCGTGCAGCAGGCCCAGCCGCCACGAGTCGCCGCGCCAGGATCGTTCGAAACTGCCGGTTCCGCGCAGGTCGATCGACTCCAGCGCCAGCCAGTCGCGCCGCAGCGAGGCGGAAGCTTTTGTCGCCGCGCTCAGATCGAGCAGGTCTTCCACATAGACAGCGCGCTGGTCGAGCACGGTGCGCCGTACCGGCAGAAACGGCGAGATCGTCGCGAACTGCCCCGGCACCGGATCGAAGAAGTCCACACTGGAAGGCGGCGCGGCAAACGGCGAGTTGTTGTCGCGCTGATGGCGGTTGCGCGAGACATCGACGCCGACGGCGGCGCGGTTGCGCACGCCCCAGAGCCGGTCATCGGCGGCCAGCTCCGTGCGGTTGCCGACCAGGCGCTGGTCGTGCGTGATCCACAGGAAGTCGCCTCGATCGACCTGCCCGGTACCTGCGTTGTACGTGTACCTCTCCGTGTTGCGCCAGAAGCGGTTCTCGTCGTTGGCGTAGGTCTCGTTGGTCAGCCGCAGGCCGGGTGAGAAACCGTAGGCAATGCGCGCGCGCATCCAGCCGACCTCCTTGCGCACGGTGCCGTCGTCGACGTTGTAGTTGTTGAAGCGCACGCGTTCGTCGATGCGGCCGGCCACCAGCGGCGTGCCGAAGTACCACCGGCCGTCGTCCACCAGATACTGCGCGGCGAGCGAAACCCGCAGCCGTGCGGTCGGCGTCCACGCGATCTCGCCGCTGGCGTGCGTGTAGTCGTAGTCGGAGCGATCGACGAATCCGGCCGAGCCCTTGTCCGCGGACAGGTTGGACACGTCGGCGCGCCAAGCCACCGTCTCGCCGGCCTTGCCCCCGGCCCCCACGCCCACCGTGCGCGTGTTCCAGCGGTCGTATGCGAGCAGCACGTCGCGCCTGTCGCGCCCGTCGGCGCCGCGCGTGACCCAGTTGACGAGCCCGGTGACCGCGCCCAGCCCGTGCAGCACCGACGACGGCCCCTTGATCACCTCGATGCGCTCGTAGTTGAACGTACCGCGCGGCGACATCGCCAGGCCGGGGTAACGCACCCCATCGATCGCAAAGGGCACGCTCAGCACCCCGGAGAAGCCGCGCATCGAAAAGCACGTCAGCCCGAAGCACTGTCCGCTCGCCACGCCCACCGCGCTTTGCAGCGCCCGCTCGCTGGTGCTGGCGCCGCGCTCGGCCATCGTCTCCTCATCGATCACGTCGATGCTGGCGGGCGTTTCGCGCGGCGTGAGCGCGAGGCGGCTGCCGGAGGCGGCGGGCTCATCGAGCGGCAGTTGGCGGCGCCCCGCCGAGCCTTCGATCTGCACCCTTTCGAGCACGGCTGCAGGCTCGCTCGCCTGCGCGAGCGCGTGCGCCGGCGCGCCCAGACACGGCGCGACCGCCAACGCCGCGTACAGGCGGCGCGCGCTCATCGGCCCACCCGTATGGGCACCAGCCGCACGGCAGCGTTGGGCGAACTCGTTCGGTTGCGGCGCTCCCGCGCCATCAGCGCGACGGTCAAGGCAAGCGCAGCGATCGGCAGGTAGCGGATTTCGGGATCGTCGAGATCGATCCCTTCGGGTGCACGGCAGGCTGCCCGCTCGCGGGCAGACGAAGAAGACGATGCGAGCATGGTCGAATCCCTTCGGTATCGGTTGAGCGATGTCCCGCGCCGGCCGCGATGCGGCACGGCGCGGCGCGCGGGCGCAGCGGGCCGCGGCCGTCAAGGGGCACCGATAAACC
>JBKBSH010000119.1:6177-6428 GCA_046291795.1 Burkholderiaceae bacterium
GCGGTCCGGGGTGGCGGGTGGCCGGGCCCCGCCGGCTTGGGCCCCCGCCCCGCCGCGCGTCAGCAGCGACGCGCGGCAGTCATGCGAAACGGATCAACCGAGGAAGGGAGGAGCGCGCGGCTGCGGGGCGCGCCACGCCGCCTGCGGCGCGGGCGCGTGCGCTTCGAAGCGCGCAAGGGTGGGCGCGGCTTCCGGCGCGCGGATCGCCCACTGCGACGGCGGCGGCGCGCCAAACGAGCCGGCGTGCGGCA
>JBKBSH010000120.1:0-6393 GCA_046291795.1 Burkholderiaceae bacterium
CCACGATGCAGTACCCGCACGGCACGAAGCACGGGTTGGCGGCTGGCGAAGCCGGCCGGCCCGCGAGCGCCGACTGGACGATCGACCAGCGCTGGGAGAACTACACGGCCGACGAGCACGCGACCTGGCGGACGCTGTACGAGCGGCAGACGAAGCTGCTGCCGGGCCGCGCGTGCGACGAATTCGTCGCCGGCATGCGCGCGCTGCCGATCACCGCCGATGAGATTCCCGACTTCCGCCGGCTGTCCGACGTGCTGATGAAAGCCACCGGCTGGCAGGTGGTCGCGGTCCCGGGCCTCGTTCCGGACGACGTGTTCTTCGAGCATCTGGCGAACCGGCGCTTCCCCGCCGGGCAGTTCATCCGCAAGCCGGGGCAGCTCGACTATCTGGAGGAACCGGACGTCTTCCACGACGTGTTCGGCCACGTGCCGATGCTGATGAACCCGGTGATCGCCGACTATATGCAGGCGTACGGTTTCGGCGGGCTGCGCGCGGGCAGGCTCGGCGCGCTCGCCAACCTGGCGCGCGTGTACTGGTACACGGTGGAGTTCGGGCTGGTCGAGCAACACGGCGGCCTGCGCATCTACGGCTCCGGCATCGCCTCGTCCTACGCCGAGAGCGTGTTCGCGATCGGCGACGCCTCGCCGAACCGCATCGGCTTCGACGTGGAACGCGTGATGCGCACGCGCTACCGGATCGACGACTTTCAGGAGACGTACTTCGTGATCCGCGACCTCGACGAACTGCTGGAACTGGCCCGCATCGACTTCGGCCCGATCTACGAACGCGTCAAGGGTCTACCGGAGTTCGAGCCGGGCCAGATCCTGCCGACCGACCGCGTGATCACGCGCGGCACCGGTGCCTATCATGCCGCTCGCCGTAATGGGAGGTGACATGCAGTTCGAGAACCGTACCGTCGTCGTCACCGGCGCCGCCGGCAACCTCGGCCGCGCGGTCGCCGCCGCATTCGCCGCCCGCGGGGCGAACCTCGTGCTGCTCGACCGCAGCGAAGAACCGCTGCGCAAGGTCTACGCAGGTGACGAAGGGCGGCGCCTGCTCGCCGCCGTCGATCTGCTCGACGCCGCGCAGGTCGAGGCCGCCGTCGCGCAGGCCATCGAGCGCTTCGGCCGCATCGACGTGCTCGCCAATATCGCCGGCGGCTTTCGCATGGGCGAAGCGGTGCACGAAACCACCGATTCGACCTGGAACTTCCTGCTGGACATCAACGTGCGCACGCTGCTGAACGCCGTGCGCGCGACCGTGCCGCGCATGCTCGCCGCCGGCGGCGGCAAGATCGTCAACGTCGGCGCCGCCTCCGCGCTCAAAGGCGCGGCGCAGATGGGCGCCTACGTCGCCGCCAAGAGCGCGGTGATCCGCCTCACCGAAACGATGGCGCTCGAACTGCGCGAGAGCAACGTCAACGTCAACTGCGTGCTGCCCACCATCATCGACACGCCGGAGAACCGCGCCGCGATGCCCGATGCGGACCCCAAGCGCTGGGTCGCGCCCGAGGCGCTCGCGGACGTGATCGTGTTTCTCGCTTCGGACGCCGCGCGCGCGATGCACGGCGCGGCGGTGCCGGTGGCGGGGTTGAGCTGATCGTCGCTTTGCGCGCCGGGGCGGTGTTAGAGTCGCTGGCACAGGAGGGCGCTATGGCAGTCTCGCTGAAAGACCTTGGCATCGATCGGCTTGGGATCGACGAGAAACTGGCGCTCGTCGAAGAGATCTGGGCAAGCATCTGCGCTGAAACACAGACGTTTCCGCTGACCGACGCGCAGCGCGCGGAACTTGATCGCCGTATCGCGGACGACGATGCGTTCCCGGACGATGTCGTCGCGTGGGATGAGGTAAAGACGGCGGTGCGGGGTCGGCTCGGTAGATGACGTTTCGCGTCGTCTACCGACTCGCCGCGAGACAGGAGTTCGAAGAGGCGGCGCTCTGGTACGAGGAACAGCGCGCCGGCCTGGGAGAAGCGTTCGTTCGCGAGATCGACGACGCGGTTACCCGGGCAGCCGCAGCACCGATGCGGTGTCCGGTCGTCTTTCGCGACATCCGCCGCGCGGTCGCGCGCCGCTTCCCCTACGCGATCTACTTTCGGCTGCGCGGCGGCACGCTCGTCGTGCTCGCCGTCTTCCACGGCCGTCGCGACCCGCAGATCTGGCGCGGCCGTTCCTGACGCGCGTCGATCCGATCCTCGCGATGACACTGGCGCCGGCGCCACACTGGGGCGGTCGAATGAATGGTTGGTCCATGCGCGAGAGCGGGAGACGGCACCCCGTCGCCGAACGAACATATCGGGGTCAAAGTCGATGCCATCGCGCCGATTCGCGCTACCGTCTGCCCCTCCCTCCCGAACGAACCCCAAGCGCTGGGTCGCGCCCGAGGCGCTCGCGGACGTGATCGTGTTTCTCGCTTCGGACGCCGCGCGCGCAATCCACGGCGCGGCGGTGCCGGTGGCGGCTTTGAGTTGAAACGACCCGCGACGCGCCAGGCGCTGACGCATCGGTCACCGGCGCCGGCCGTAGCGTCCTTACCGCGAACGGTGCATCCCGCATCGGGGCGATCCCGTCAGGCTCGCCTGCTGAGCCTCGCCGCGGCCACTCTGCGCCGTCGGCGCCGACCCCGCGCCGGGCATCGCCCGTCGGGTCAGCGACCGTCGCGCCGATCGTCACCTTCGCCTCGACACCACTCAGCCCGACCCGTGATCCGCCTGTACCGCGCCCTCGCTCTCGCCCCGCTGCTGTACTGCATCACCGCCGCCGCGAACCTACCCGTATTGGTCGAAAAGAAAGACCCGATCAACGGGGACACCGTCGAATGCCTGGAACTCGCCTCCTTCAGCTTCCTCCGTGCCCCCTGGCGCGAGGCCGCCCAGTTGGGCGTTTCGCCCCTCCTGCCGCATGCAGAAAGGGGCTGCGAGAACCCGCGCAGCGGCTACGTCGCATTCGTGAGCGAATTCGACGAGCTCTCGGCCGCCGAACGCGAACGCATCCGACGCTGGCTGCAGCAGAATTACCGCCCTGCGGAGCAGGAATCGCGCAGCCTGCCCGCGGCCTCGGATAACCAGTTGACACGGCAGGCGCTACGCAGGATGCGGCGGCTCGAGGCGCTGTACGACTTGCGCGACATCGCACCGGAGCACCGCGACCAGATCAAACGCATCATGGCCATCGTGTACAAGCTGGCCGGGGACGAAAGCGGGTAGCGAGCGCGCCTGCGCGACCTCGTCGGCAGCGCGCGGCAAAAATTGGGCCGCCAGCAAAGACCCTGCCGAGGCCAACGCGGTGCGAAGCCTGCTCGTCGAATACCACCTGCGCCTCGGCGATACGAAGGCTGCCGAACGCCATTTGCTCGAGGTAGCCGCAACCGGGGACAGGCCTGCGGTCATTGCGCTGTGGTACAGGTTCGGCCGGCACCATTTCGCGCGCGGCGACTTCGCCAAGGCATGCCGAGAACTGCGCCGCGCCTGGAACGCGCCTTTCCTCGACGCGCAAGGACAGGTCGACGGGCGGGTCGACTCCGTGCGCTCAGGCATCGTAGAGCTGGAGCGCAAGTTGCCGCAAGAGTACCGCTTCATCGACGCCGACTGGGAAGGAAAGCCGAACACGATTTGCGTGTCGCCCGGCGGTTAGGCGGCGCACGCGCGGCGGTATGACCGTGCATTCGCCGCCGACCCGGACTTCTGGCGGGCGGCTTGGCCGTACCACGCACTCCCCGCCGGTGATCGCGCGCGCAAACTGCAATGCAGCTTGCGCAACCTGCGCGGCGAATGCACCGGCGCCGATCGCGCCGCTCCGCGATGGGAGCAGCGGCATCCGTCTGCGTCGCGCGCATCACGGGATGGAAGTGATTCCTGCCAACGTCGGGCCGGCTCCCGCTGGGGATCGCTGCTGCGTTGCGTTAAATTGCGGGTCCGCAACGCATTCCGGAAACCAGTGATGCCGATCTACAACTTCAGCGCCGGCCCCGCGGTGCTGCCCAAGGAAGTCCTGCAACGCGCCGCCGCCGAAATGCTCGACTGGCACGGCAGCGGCATGTCGGTGATGGAGATGAGCCATCGCGGGCCCGAGTTCATCTCGATCGCCGAGAAGGCCGAAGCCGACCTGCGCAAGCTGCTCGCCATCGGCGACGACTACGAAGTGCTGTTCCTTCAGGGCGGCGCGATCGGCGAAAACGCCTTCGTCCCGATGAACCTGCTCGGCGACCGCCGCGTGATCGACTTCGTCAACACCGGCGAGTGGTCGAAGAAATCGATCAAGGAAGCGAAAAAGTACGCGCAGGTCAACGTCGCCGCTACGAGCGAAGACAAGAACTTCACCTACGTGCCGGCGCGCGAGACGTGGAAGCTTTCGCCCGACGCCGCCTACGTGCACGTGTGCACGAACGAGACGATCGGCGGCGTCGAGTATCACTTCACGCCGGACACGGGCGGCGTGCCGCTGGTGGCCGACATGTCGTCGCACATCCTGTCGCGGCCGATCGACGTGTCCCGGTACGGCGTGATCTACGCCGGGGCGCAGAAAAACGCCGGCTGCGCCGGGCTGACGATCGTCATCGTGCGCAAGGACCTGCTCGATCGCGCGCTGCCGATCACGCCGTCGGCCTTCCACTGGAAAGAGCAGGCGCAGGCCGATTCGATGCTGAACACGCCGCCCACGTACTCGATCTACATCGCGGGGCTGGTGTTCGAATGGCTGCTCGCGCAGGGCGGGCTCGCGGAGATCGAGCGCCGCAACATCACGAAGGCGACTCTGCTGTACGAGTATCTGGATTCGACCGCGTTTTACGTCAACCCGGTGCGGCGCGAGGACCGTTCGCGAATGAACGTGCCGTTCAAGCTGCGCGACGACAGGCTCGACGGCGAGTTCCTGAAGGGCGCCGAGGCGCGCGGACTGCTGCAGCTCAAAGGCCATCGCTCGGTCGGCGGCATGCGTGCTTCCATCTACAACGCGATGCCGATCGAAGGCGTGCGCGCGCTGGTCGACTACATGCGCGAGTTCGAACGCAGCCACGGCTGAACACCCTCTGCACCGGCCCCGCTCCCGCAAGGGGGCGGGGAGGCGAAACATGGTCAAGTATCAGATCCTGGTCCTGAACAACATATCCGGCCACGGGCTGGCGCGCTTTCCGCACGACCGCTACGCGGTGTCCAAGCGCGCCGAGCACCCCGACGCGATCCTGGTGCGCTCGGCCGATCTGCATGCGCTGCCGATCCCGGCGAGCGTGAAGGCGATCGGCCGTGCCGGCGCCGGCACCAACAACATCCCGGTGGCGGAGATGTCCCGCCGCGGCGTGCCGGTGTTCAACGCGCCCGGCGCGAACGCCAACGCCGTCAAGGAGCTGGTGCTGGCGGCGCTGCTGATCGGCGCACGCAACCTCGTGCCCGCGCTGCGCTATGTCGCCGAACTGCCGCCCGAGGCGAAGGACTTCGAGACGCGCGTCGAGGAAGGCAAGAAGCAGTTCGCCGGCATCGAGTTGCCGAACCGGATGCTCGGCGTGATCGGCCTGGGGGCGATCGGCTCGCTGGTCGCCGAGACCGCGATCAAGCTCGGCATGAAGGTGGCGGGGTTCGACCCGGAGATCACGGTCGATGCCGCCTGGCGGCTGCATTCGGGGGTGCGCAAGGCGAACTCGATCGACGATCTGCTCAAGCACGCGGACTTCGTGACGCTGCACGTGCCGCTCGTTGCCGCGACCCGCCATCTGATCGACGCCAAACGGCTGGCGGCGATGAAGCCCGGCGCGGTGCTGCTGAACTTCGCGCGCGACGCCGTGGTCGACGAAGAAGCGGCCGCGCAGGCGCTGCGCGAAGGCAAACTCAAGGCGTATCTGTGCGACTTTCCGTCGCCGCTGCTCGCCAGCGTACCGAACGCGATCGCGTTTCCGCACCTGGGCGCGTCCACCGCCGAAGCGGAGGAGAACTGTGCGGTGATGGTGGTGGATCAGGTGCGCGAGTTCCTCGAGAACGGCAATATCGTCAACGCGGTGAACTTCCCGACCGTGGAGATGGCGCGCGAAGCGCCGTGGCGCGTCGCCGTGGCCAACGCCAACGTGCCGAACATGCTCGGGCAGATCTCCACTGCGATGGCCAGGGCAGGGCTGAACATCCACAACATGATCAACAAGAGCCGCGGCGAGATGGCGTACACGCTGGTCGACGTCGACAGCCCCGTGGAGCAGCGCGTGATCGACGCGCTCGCGGCGATCGAAGGCGTGCTGTCGGTGCGCGCGATCCCGGCGCAACCGGAGTAAGACATGCGCGTATTCCAGATCCAGGACGACTGGGGCTTCGACCATCTGCAACTGGCGGTTCGGCCGGATCCCAAACCCGGCCCGGGACACGTGCTGTTGAGGATGAAGGCCGCGTCGCTCAATTACCGCGACCTGGTGGTG
>JBKBSH010000121.1:0-6392 GCA_046291795.1 Burkholderiaceae bacterium
ACCTCGGTCGCCACGCCGCCGAGCAGCGCTTCGGTCGCCATCGAATGGCCGTGCGAGCCGACGACGATCAGGCCGTAGTCCTCCTGCTCGGCGATGCGGTTGATCTCGCGCTTGGCGAAACCCGGCACGATGCGCGCTTCGACCTCGAAGCCCTGCGCTTCGAGCGCGGCTTTCTGCTCGGCGAGGACCGTATCGAGCGGCGCCGTGCTGTACGAATACGCGGTCGATACGGCCTGCTGCAGATCCAGGCATTGCAGCAGCAGGCAGTGCCTGGCGCCGAGGCTGCGCAGACCCGCGGCGCAAGCCACGACGGCCGAGGCGGCCGGTGAGAGATCGGTCGCGAGGATGAAGCGTTCGAACATGGCGCACCTCCGGAGGTCCCGCGGCAACGAATCGCGGCGTCAGCGCCTCAACGGGCGTCCGCTCGCTCGTACCACGGCCTGGTCGCGTTGACCACGCGCACTACCAGCAGCATCACCGGCACCTCGATCAGCACGCCGACCACGGTGGCCAGTGCCGCGCCGGAGTCGAAGCCGAACAGGCTGATCGCCGCGGCCACCGCCAATTCGAAGAAGTTCGACGCCCCGATCAAGGCCGACGGGCAGGCCACCGAGTGCTTCTCGCCGACCGCGCGGTTCAGCCAGTACGCCAGGCCGGAGTTGAAGAACACCTGGATCAGGATCGGCACCGCGAGCATCGCAATGACGAGCGGCTGGCGCAGGATCTGCTCGCCCTGGAAGGCGAACAGCAGCACCAGCGTGGCGAGCAGCGCCGCGATCGACCACGGACCGATTCGCGCCAGCAGCCGATCGAGCGCCGGCTGGCCGCCGCGGGCCAGCACGCGCGAGCGGACGACCTGCGCAACGATCACCGGCACGACGATGTACATGCCGACCGAGATCAGCAGCGTGTCCCACGGCACGGTGATCGACGACAGCCCCAGCAGCAGCGCGACGATCGGCGCGAAGGCGAAGATCATGATGGTGTCGTTCAGCGCCACCTGGCTCAACGTGAAGTACGGGTCGCCGTTGGTGAGCCGGCTCCAGACGAACACCATCGCAGTGCACGGCGCGGCGGCCAGCAGGATCAGCCCGGCGACGTAGCTGTCGAGCTGCTGCGCGGGCAGGTAGGGGGCGAACACGTGGCGGATGAAGATCCAGGCGAACAGCGCCATCGAGAAAGGCTTGATCGCCCAGTTGACGACGAGCGTCACGCCGATGCCGCGCAGATGGCTACTGACCTGCCCCATCGCGCCGAAGTCGATCTTCAGCAGCATCGGGATGATCATCACCCAGATCAGCACACCCACCGGCAGGTTGACCTGCGCGACTTGCATGCCGCCGATGGCTTGCACCGGCGCCGGGAAGAGCTGGCCCAGCACGATGCCGACGACGATGCAGATCGCCACCCACACGGTGAGGTAGCGCTCGAAGAAGCTCAGCGGCGCGGCGGCGGCGCGCTTGGCGGTGACTTCGCATTGGGCGGACATGGCGGAAACTCTCGCAAAGTGGAATCGGCGGACTTCGTCGGCTACCGGCTGCGCGGGCCGCAACAGCCGCTCGGCACCGACCGGCTCTTCGGCGGGCGGCGCAACGACGGCGAGGCGCTTTGCGCATCGCGCGCGGTCCCGTGGTGGAATCGTGCGACCGGCACGCCCCGGCTCTTCAGGCAGTCGAGGCCGGCAGCGATGGCGCCCCGTGCCTGGTCGATGTCGACGCCGCACACATCGTTGGCGCAGCACATCACGGGGTCGAGGATCGCCATCCTTGTCATCGAGGGTCGTCGTCCCTAAGGAATCCAGGCAGCAGGCTGCCGATACGGTCGAGTTCGCGCTTCAATCGCTCGCGATCCGCTTTCAACTCGTCGAGCGGCAGGGCGAGCAACGCTTCGATGCGCGCGCGCAGAATGCGATAGGCGTGCTCGAAGGCGGCGTCGATCTGCGCGTCGGTGCCGGTGGCCTTGGCCGGATCGTCCACGCCCCAGTGCGCGCGCACCGCCGGGCCGAGATAGGCGGGGCAGGTCTCGCCGGCGGCGCTGGCGCATACGGTGATCACGATGTCGGGCACCGTCGGCAACGCGTCCCAGGATTTGCTGGCGAGCCCCGCGGTGGCGATGCCTTCGCGCGCCAGCAGCGCCAGCGAGCGCGGGTGCACCTGTCCCGTCGGATGGCTGCCGGCACTCATCGCGCGCCAGCCCGCGGGCGCCAGGTGGTTGAAGGTCGCCTCGGCGAGGATCGATCGGCACGAGTTGCCGGTGCAGAGAAACAGGACGTTCATCGGTCGTTCGGCGTGGACGCGGGCATGGGCGGGGCGGCCGGCATCAGACGCGCCTGCGCAGCGCGACGGGTTCCGGTGTCGGCGCGCTGCGCGTCGGAAAGCACGCGCGGGCGTCGCCGCCGCAGCACTTATCGGTCAGGAAGTCGAGCAGCGCGTTCATCGCGGCGAAGTCGGCCGAGTAGTAGATGAAGCGGCCTTCGTGGCGCGCCTTGATTAGCCCCGCGTGCGCCAGCTCCTTCAGATGGAAGCTCAGCGTGGCGGGCGTGACATCAAGCGCAGCGGCGATCTCGCCCGCCGCCAGACCGCTTTCACCCTCTCGTACGAGGAGCCGGTAGACGTCCAGGCGCGTCTCCTGCGCGAGTGCGGCCAGTGCCACGAGCGCTTCCTTCGTTTTCATGGTTAGAAGAATATCAAAGTAACGGGGCGCGGTCCTTTGCCGTCGATCAAACGTGCCGCCGGCTTGCGTGGCGCTCGACGCAACGCGTCCAACGACGGCGCGCGGCTGCCGGCACCGAGGCGTGACTCGCGCCCGATCACCACAGTCAAAGGCCAGTGGGCCTTTTCGAGCACTTGAGCGCAAGATGGCCGGCCCGGCGCCGCGCAAGCCCGCGTAGCCCCGGCCATCCAAAGGGGATTCCGGCCCGCGTGCTGCAAGTGCCTGTCGAAGCTCGGCAATGACCGCATACGGGGGCGACCTCGTGAAATATCCGGGCTAGGCTCGCCGCGTTTCGCCCCGCAGGCCTTCGCCATGACGCTCGCCATCGACTACGCCGACATCGAAGCCGCAGCGCACCGGCTGCACGGGGTGGCGCATCGCACGCCGACTTTCACTTCGCGCACGGCGGACGAACGCACCGGCGCACACGTGTTCTTCAAGTGCGAGAACCTGCAGCGGATGGGCGCGTTCAAGTTCCGCGGCGCGTACAACGCGCTCGCGCAGTTCTCGCCGGCGCAGCGCGAGAAAGGCGCGATCGCGTTTTCGAGCGGCAACCACGCGCAGGCGATCGCGCTCGCAGCACGGCTGCTCGGCATGCCTGCGGCGATCGTGATGCCGCAGGACGCGCCGGCGGCGAAGATCGAAGCCACCCGGGGCTACGGCGCCGAAGTGATCCTGTACGACCGCTACACGCAAGACCGGGAGGCGCTCGCACGCAAGCTCGCCGCCGAACGGGCAATGACGCTGATCCCGCCGTACGACCACCCGCACGTCATGGCGGGGCAGGGCACCGCGGCGAAGGAGCTGATCGAACAGGCGCGCGCGCTCGACCCCGCGCACGGCGCGCTCGACGTGCTGGTCGTCTGCGTCGGCGGCGGCGGGCTGATCTCGGGCTGCGCGGTCGCGGCCAGGCACCTGCTGCCGGACTGCAAGGTGATCGGCGTGGAACCGGAAGCGGGCAACGACGTGCAGCAGAGCCTGCGCAAAGGCGAGATCGTCCACATCGACGTGCCGCAGACGATCGCCGACGGCGCGCAGACGCAGCACGCGGGGAAGCTGACGTTTGCCGTGATCCGCGCGCTGGTCGACGACATCGTGACCGTCAGCGACGCGCAGCTCGTGCGGACGATGCGCTTTTTCGCAGAGCGGATGAAGCTCGTCGTCGAACCGACCGGCTGCCTCGCTGCGGCTGCGGTGCTCGAAGGCGTGCTCGACCTTCGCGGCAAGCGCGTCGGCGTGATCGTGAGCGGCGGCAACGTCGACGTGCGGCGTTATGCCGAGCTGCTGCTGCGCCCGGATTGAGCCGTTCAGCGCCGCTCGCGTGTCAGCGGAACGAAACGCACCGGCAACTTGCGCTGCGTGACCGTGCGGCCGTCGGCTTCCTTCGTGACCAGCAGCAGATCCTGTCCGCCCGCCTGCGCGCCGACCGGAATCACCATGCGGCCGCCCGGCTTCAGTTGGTCGAGCAGCGGCTGCGGCACGTGCTCGGGCGCGGCGGTGACGACGATGCCGTCGAAAGGCGCGGCCTCAGGCCAGCCGAGGTAGCCGTCGCCGATGCGCACCTCGACGTTGCGGTAGCCGAGCGCGGCGAGCGTGGCGCGCGCGCGTTCGCCGAGCGCGGCGACGATTTCGATCGTGTAGACCTTGCGCACGCATTCGGCGAGCACCGCGGCCTGGTACCCCGAGCCGGTGCCGACCTCGAGCACGACATGCGCGGGCTGCGGGTCGAGCAGCTCGGTCATCAGCGCGACGATGAAAGGCTGCGAGATCGTCTGCCCGTGTCCGATCGGCAGCGGGCGGTTTTCGTAGGCGTTCGCGACGGCTTCGGCGGGGACGAAGCGATGCCGTTCGACGCGGCCCAGCGCCGCCGCCACGCAGGGTGAAAGTCGCGCGCGGCCCGTGGACGAGGCGGTGCGGCGCATGTCGGCTTCGATCTCGCGCAGCAGCCGGCTGCGCCGCTCGGCGAGATCGTCGCGCGCCGACGCGCACGCCGCGAGCAGTCCGCCCGCCAGCGCCGCGCCGCTGCGGATCAGGAACTCGCGCCGGCCGGTCATCGCATGCACCTCGCTGCCGGTGTTCGTCCCGCAGTTTAGGCCGACGGCGTGCCGCCCCGGCATGTGGGCAGGCGAGCCGGCTCGGCGGCGCAAGCGCCCGCGGGCTAGCGCAGCAGCCGGCCGATCCACTCGGCGACCAGCGCCGGCTTCGTTTCGCCTTCGCGTTCGACGGTGACGTTCCACGTCAACTGTACGCCGCCGTCGACCTCGTCGAGCGCGGCGAGCACGAATCGGCCGCGGATACGGCTTGCCACGCGCACCGGCGCGGTGAAGCGAACGCGGTTGAAGCCGACGTTGATCCCCGCGCGCGCGCCGACGACGACGAGCGCGCTTTCCAGCAGCCGCGTCAGCAGCGACAGCGTCATGAAGCCGTGCGCGATGGTCCCGCCATAGGGCGACTCGCGCGCGGCGCGCTCCGGGTCGACGTGGATCCACTGGCGGTCGCCGGTCGCGTCGGCGAACTCGTCGATGTGCGCCTGCGTGACCTCGAGCCAGTCGCTGACGACGAGTTCGCGGCCGACGTGCTCGCGCAGGCGCGACAGCTCGACGGTCTTCGGATCGGACACGGCGTGGCCCGGGTCGTCCACGGAAAGCCCCATTGTAGGCAGCGCGAATCCGCCGCGCGCGACGGGGGAATGAGCACATGACGACGCGTTGTTTCCGCGCGGCGCGCGGTGGTGCCAAGATTGGTTCCTACGCCCGCCGGGCGCACCACGATGGCCTGCCGACCATGAAGAGACTCCTGACGTACGTGCTCGCGCTGCTGCCCGCGCTGGCGTGGGCGAATCCGCTGCTGACACCCGCCGATCTGTTCGCGCGGTTGAACGATCCGAACGTGCGGATCGTCGACATCCGCGACGGCAAGGACGACGCCGGCCGCACACCGTACGACAAGGGGCACATCGCCGGTTCGGTCCATGCGCCGTACGGGCTGTGGCGCGGCCCCGCCGACAACCCGGGCAGATTGCCCGGCGAAGCGGCGTTGACCGAACTCGTGCAGCGGCTCGGCATCGATCGCGACACCCGCGCGGTCATCGTCTACGCTGGGCGCGATTCGACCGACTTCGGCGCCGCGGCGCGCGTGTACTGGACGCTGAAGGCGGTCGGCGTGCGCGAGCCCGCGATCCTGAACGGCGGGCTGAAGGCCTGGCAGACGGCCGGGCTGCCGCTCACGACCGAAGCGGCGCGAGTCGCGCGGTCGAGCTTCGTCGCGAGGCTCGATCCGAAGCTCGTCGCCACGCGCGGCGAGGTCGAGCGCATCGTCGCCGAGCGTTCGGCGACCCTGCTGGATGCGCGCCCGGCCGCATTTTTCGCGGGCGAGAAGCGCCACGCCGCTGCCAAGGTGCCGGGCACCATCGCCGGCGCGAAGAACGTGGACAATGCCGTGTGGTTCAAGCCCGGCTCGGCGGCGATCGTCGCGCCCGACGAGGCCGCGAGAATCGCGCAGCGCCACGGGATCGACGCCTCGCGGCCGACGATCTCGTTCTGCAACACCGGACACTGGGCGGCGACCAACTGGTTCGTGCTGTCGGAGCTGCTCGGCCACAAAGACGTGAAGCTCTATCCGGAGTCGATGGTCGATTGGTCGCGCAGCGGGCTGGCGATGGACAACGTGCCTTCGCGTCT
>JBKBSH010000122.1:0-6383 GCA_046291795.1 Burkholderiaceae bacterium
TCTTGTCGTGCGCCGGATACTTGTAAGCGGATTTCTCGTATTCGGCGGCGGCTTCGGCGTAACGGCGATCTTCGTACAGCAGCTCGGCGAGCAGGAAGTTGTTGTGCGCGGCGCTCGGGTCGTTCGGGAACGAGGTCAGATAGCTGCGGTACCAGCGCACCGCTTCCTGGTAGTCCTCGGTCTTCTTGCTCTTCTGCGCGGCCGCGTGATGATGGCGCGCCAGCGCCTCGAGGTGCGTCTTGACCAGCGGCGCGCTGCGCTCCCAACCGGCCGGGTTGGCGCGCTGGAACTCGCTGCCCACGCCGTAGTGGACGACGTAGCGCTTCTTTGCGTCGAGCGCGAGCGTCTCGAAGCCGTTATTCGCGTAGATGTCGATCACGCGCGCCTGCAGCACGGGCGACTCCTTGTGCAGCGGATGGCGCTGCGCGAACGCGGTGAAGGTGTCGGCGGCGTCCTTGACGCGCTGCTGCTTGATGTACAGCTCGCCCAGCTGCCGGTAGACGCGGAATTCGTATTCGCGCCGCACCGGGGTCGTGATGTACGCGGGGATCGACGCCGCGCCCTGCAGGTTCTCCAGACTCAGGCTGGTCACGCGGAAGGTGTCCTCGACCAGCTCGCGGTCGGCGCGAGTGAGGCCGGGGAGTTTTTCGAGGTCGCTTTCGTCGCCGCGGCCGGCGAGCTTCAGGTCGAGCACGCCGAAGAACGAGTGCAGCGCCTCCTCGAGCCGGCCCTGCTTGAACAGCGACCAGCCGTGCATGTAAAGCGACCGTTCGTAGTAAGGCGTGCCCTGCCCGCCCGCCATCGTCTGCGCGTACGCGGCTTCGGCCTTCGCGTAGTTGCGCAGCGTGAACAGCAGCTCGCCGCGCCGGAACTGCGCCTCTTCCTTGTGGCGCGTGGCCGGGTAGGCGTCGACGAGCCGGTCGAGCGTCTTCAGCGCGGCTTCCAGTTCGCCCGCGAGCTCGTGCGCGCGCGCGAGCTGGTACAGCACGCGATCGTTGTCGGGCGCGTCGGGATACGCCTTCAGATACTCGGTGTAGCGCGCGATGGCCGCGCGATAGTCGGCGGCGTTCACGGGTGCGTCGCCGGAGGCCGACTGCGCGTCGATCCGATCCATCTCCAGGTCGCCGAGCCGGCGCAGCGCCTCGCGCCGGTGCGGCTCGCGCGGCGCCGTCGCCAGGAAGTCGCGGTAAGCCCTGGATGCGACCTCCTCGTTGGCTTTCACGCCGGGATCGGGTTCGACCCGGATCTCGCGGCTCGCCAGCGACTTCAGCGTCGGCGGCTCGGGTGCCTGCGCGCGCCTGGACGCGGTCGAGCAGCCCGCGAGCAGCGCGGCGACGACGAGCAGCGCGAGCGGATCACTGGGTCGCCGCACCGCCGTCCCCTTGCGCCAAATTGGCCCGATCGTAGATCTGGGCGACCGCAAAGCGCGCCTGCGACACGTACGCGGCGAGCCGGTCCTTCTGCTTCGCCAGTTCGGCGACCGCGAGCTCCTGCACGTGGTTCTGCTGCGCGGCGGCCAGTTCCGCCACCCGCGGCTGCAGCGCCTTGACGCGCGCGGCGAGCGCCTCGATCCGCGCGGCGAACGCGTCGAGCCTGGCCGGCTCGTCCCGCTGCGATTTGGCCAGCGCGGCTTCGCGCGCGTGCGCTTCGGAAAGATTGCGATCGAGCTCGGCCATGCCCTTCTTCGCCTGCCACAGGCGATCCGCGAAGTTCTGCGTCTGCTGCCAGACGAGCGCGCCGGCCACGCGCCGTAGCCGTTCGCGCGCCGCGGCGATTTCGGGATCGCTTCCGCCGCGCTCGACGATCGCACGGACGCCGTCGATCCGCGCCTGCAGCTCGCGCTCGCGGGCGTCGGCCAAGGCCGCGACGTCGGCTTCACGCTCGACGCGCGCCAGTTCGGCGGCCAGCGCGTCGCGCTTGCCGTCGTAGATGCCGAGGTCGATCGAGCGCTCGCGCTCGCGCACGGCGGGCAGCCGTTCGGCGAAGGCCTGCCGGCGGTTGGCGAGCATCGCGCGCAGCACGTCCAGGCTGTCTTCCCACTGTTTGAGGTTGCGCGCGAGGAACAGCAGGTCGCGGTAGTTCTTGAACGCTTCCTGGAACTCGTGCTGCGCGAGCACCGGCGCGAGATGTCCGCGATGCGGCAACTCGGGCAGCTCGGCGATCGTCCAGAACCAGCCCATCTCGTCGCCCGGATTGCGCTCGATCAGCCCGGCGAGCAGCCTGCCGGAACGGATCGCAGCGATCGATTCGTCGAGCCGGGCGTTCTCCCGCTCGAACGCACCGATCGCGTCCTGATACAGACCGAGCGCCTTGCCGTAGGCGCCGAGTTCGGCATACGCGTAGGGGACCGCGAGCCTGGCTTCGAGCACCGCGGAGTCGCTCGGATCGCGCTGCGCCAGCTCGGTCCACGGCACGAGCGCCGCGTTCAGGTTCCGGCCGGTCGCCGCAGCCCAGCCGAAACCGAGCAGCGCCTTGTTGGCGTGCATGCCGGTCAATCGAACGCGCTCGAGCCAGCGGCGCGCGTCGGCGGCGCGATCGTCCTGCAGCGCGGAGAAGCCGAGCGCGACGTTGGCCTGGTCGCGCAGGCTGCGCAATTCCTCGCTCGACACCGGTACGCGGCCGACTTCGTCGAGCAGCGCGGCGCCCTTCGCCGCTTCGCCCGCCTTGATCATCGCCACGCCCAGGTTGTAGCGCGCGTACAGCACGGCGTCGGCTCCGGGCTTGCCGCCGCGGGCCAGCGCATCGAGCGCGCGCACCGCGCCGGCGTAGTCGCCGCGCGCCATCGCCAGTTGCGCCTGCAGCAGCACGCGGTCTTCCTGCAGGTCGGCCGGGAGGCTCCGCTCGATGCGGGCGAGCGCCTCTTCGGCCTGCGCCGCGAGCGTCGTCGACGCGAGCAGCCCCTTCGCCGCGAGCGAAGCGCAGCGGTTCTGCGCGAACGGCGCGATCAGGAAGGCCGCGCCCGGCGAACCCGCCACGCGCGCCGAAAGCGCCGCGCAAGGCTGATACAGGTTGGCAAAAGTGAAGTCGTCGTACAGCGGCCTGCTGCCGCCGGTGTACGTCAGCGCACCGCGCCGGATCACCGGGGCGCGGCGCGGGTCGATCTGGATCTGCGGCTCGGACACCGCCACGCCGTCGATCAGGCCGGAGCGATCCTCCTCGGCTGCGGCGAGCGCGGCACCCGCACCGTTCGACGCGATCGAAGCGATCACGATCGTGTTGGCCGGAACGATCGTGCGGCGCTTGCCGCCGTCCGGCCCCGGCGTGCCGAATTTCTCGTTGAGCACGTAGAAGGCGAACTCGATCGCGCGCAGCGTGTCGCGCCCCCAGTCCTTCTCCGGGTTCTGCTGCGAATGCGCGTGCTTGACCGCGAAGCGGTTCGGCGTATCCGCGTTGAACTGCTCGCGCGCGAGATCCGCGAGCCGCGCGGTGAAGTTCGAGTCGTCGCCCGCGATCGCGGCGTCCGTGCGCACGCCGTCGATCAGGTTGACCGTGTTGTTCTGCAGGTCGTGAACGCCGTTGCCGGTGCCCTTGTCTGCATAGGCGACCGCGCAGCCGCGCTTCAGCCCCCATTCGCCCGAGGTTCCGATCGCGCCGTAGACGCCGCGCGATCCGCTCGACGTGCCCGTGACGATGCAGGCGCGCGCCGGATCGAAACTCGCCGGCACCTGCACCATCAGCGTGACGTTCTGCCGGCCGTGACGGTGCCGTCGGCTGTCACGTTCGGCCCGTACAGCGTTCCGTAGCCGCCCGCCGGGCTCACGTCGACGAGCGCGCGGTAGTTGTTGTAGATCGCGAGCCGCCGAAGCTGCTTCGGATCGGCGGGATCGGTGACGGCGGGCGCGGCGCCGCCGAGGCCCGTCTTGCCGAGCCCCGCAGTCAGCAGATCGTCGGTCACGCCGTCGTAATCGGCGGCGATCACCTGGCCGAGCCACGCGGGCGCGCGGTTCGGCGTTCCCGCGACGAGTGCGCCGCCTTCGTGGGCGAGCGGGGACAGTGCAAGGCAGGACATCAGCGCTGCGGGCAGCGCATGGATGGCACGTTTCGTGTTGTTCTCCTCCTTCTTTCGCGGCGGCCGGCCGCGCGGGACGGCAAGCTTGCACGCGCGTTGTGTCCGCAGCAAGACCCGTGTGGCGTTGACCGCGACCGGGCGTGGGAACCTGGCGCGCAGCGCTTCGCTGATGCGAACGGCCGACGCGCGGGCGCGGGCTCGCGGCGCAGCCTCGTGAAGCGGGATGCTTCGATCCGGCCAAGCCGACGTGGCAAGGTGTGCCACCTCCTGATCGCGGCGTTCCAGGGCTCATGCCCGCCGCGGCCGCGTCGGGTCGTCTCATGCGTCTGCTCGCATCGAATGGCTGGCGCTGCCGCGATCCGGACCGACCCCGCTCGCTTTTGCGCGCGGCTTTGTGACTTATGCCGCGCTCCATCCGTCTTACGGACCGCACGGGCGCTTTGCGCCGAGAGGAGAGTCCCGATGTCCGAACCCGACGAACGCTTCGAAGCGCGGCTGACGGCGGCTTTGCGCGCCGAGCCGCACGCCCCGCCCGATTTGGCGCCGGTGCTCAGGCGCGCTCGCAGGCGCGTGGCCGCACGCAATGTTCTGACCCTGACGCTGGGCCGCATGTGGCTCGCCCTGGCGCGCCTGTTGGCGCCTGCGGTGGCGCGGCTGCACCGTCTATCCCAACCTTCTCGTCCCCTTTCCCGATAGGAGCTCGAATCATGGAAACGATGAACCAGACCCTCGCGTGGATGACCGATCCCCTGGTCGCGCTGTATCAACGCCTTGCGACCCTCGCCCCCAACCTGGTCGGCGCCCTGGTGCTGCTTCTGGCCGGCTACGTGCTGGGCAAGATCGCCTCGGCGCTGGTGCGCAAGGCGCTCGCCCGCATCGGCGCGGATCGACTCGCCGAACGCTCGGGTCTGGCCGACTTCACGCGGCAATGGGGCATGGAGCGCCCGTTGTCGGCCGTCGTCGGCTCGATCGCGTTCGCTTTCGTTCTGCTCGCCTTCGCGATCTCGGCGGCCGATGCGCTGGGGCTGGCTGCGGCAGGCCAGGCCGTGGCGCAGGTGATGCTCTTTCTTCCCAAGTTCGCCGCGGCGGTCGCCGTGCTGGTGCTCGGTCTGATGGCGGCGAGCTGGCTGTCGGGGCTGGTGCGTCGTGCCGCGGACAACGCGGGCGTGGAGTATGCGCCGATGCTTGCGCGCACGAGCATGGGCGTGCTGGCCGCGCTGGTGGTGCTGATGGCGGTCGACCAGCTCGACATCCGCATCGCATTGCTGCAGGAGGTCATCGGCATCGCGCTGGCGGCCATGGGCGTCGCGGTGGCCATTTCGCTGGGGCTCGGGACGCGTTCGCTCGCTGGCGAGATCGTCAGCGGCGTGTATGTGCGCGATCTGCTCAAGGAAGGCGACCGCATCGACTGGAACGGCAAAACCGCTACGGTGCGCGAGGTGGGCACCATCAAGACGCTGCTCGCCCTGGACGACGGGCGCGAGCTCAGCGTCGCCAACTCCAGGCTGGCGGCCGACGAGGTCGTCGTGCATCGCGCCGGGTAAGACGCCATGTCACGGGGCCGTGAACATGCGCGATTTGACCGATGCCGCGCTGGTTGCGCAAGCGCAGGCCGAGCTGCCCTACCGCACCAGGGCCTTCGAGACCCTGATGCGTCGCCACGGCGGGCGCATCCGGCAGGTGGCGCGGCGCTTCGCCGGCACGTCGGCCGATGCCGAGGATCTGGCCCAGGAGGTGATGCTGAAGGTTTTCTTCGAACTGCCGCGCTTTCGCGGCGAGTCGGCCTTCACCACGTGGCTGTGGCGCATCACGGCCAACCTGTGCATCGATCAGCAGCGCCGTCGTGCGGCGCGGCCGGCCGCGCCGGCATCAGCAGACGAAAGCGAGGCGGCGGAGGCCGTCGATCCGCGCGACCCGATCGCCGCCACGCAGGCGCGCATGGACGTCGAACGCCTGTTGCGCCATCTCGCGCCGGAAGATCGCATGCTGGTGCTGCTACGCCTGTTGCTGGGACTGGAGTTCAGCGAAATCGCCACCGCCATGGAGCTGGGCCTGTCGGCAACCAAGATGCGTTTTGCTCGGGCGATGCAGACACTGCGAGCCGCAGCGGACGCGTCTGCCCGTGCCGCCGCCGTACCCGCTGAATCGGGAAGTTGACGGCGCTGGCGAGGGGAGCGCTTACGGCCCGAGGCTTTCCCTCGTCGGGCAGGCGCGCCGGCCGGGCTCGAACACGGACACTCCGCTGTGCTCCGCGAGCCGCTGCCGTGCCGCCCATGGGCCTCGGGCCGCTGCGCACGAAATCCCCGGACTTCGCGCGACCGCTTCGACCCGCGCGCTACTTGCCGATGCAGAAGCGGCTGAAGATTCTCCCGAG
>JBKBSH010000123.1:0-6381 GCA_046291795.1 Burkholderiaceae bacterium
GGCGACCCTTCGATCGGCGCACGCGCACCCGCGCGCGGGCTGAACCGCTCGCTGTCCACGCCGTTGTAGATGTGCTCGACGCGGTCGGCGGCAACGCCGATGCGCTCGATCAGGTAGTTCTCCAGATCGCGCGACAGCGCGACGTACTGATGCACGAAGGGGCGATACAGCTTGCGCACCCACCGGTACCTGCGGTTCGTTCCGTCCAGATCGCTCACGTCGCGCCCGTGCTCGCCGTGGATGCGGACGGGCACGCGCGCTGCCCACGCGGGAACGACCGCTTCGAGCGCGGCCAGATTGCGGGTATGCACGATCGCCGGCCGAAGCTCGCGGAACGCCCGAAACAGTTGCGGATATACGCGAACGCCATGGCCGGGCGGTTTGCCCAGCCCTAGATAGTGCACGTCGTCGCGCTGCACACGCTCGCGGAAACCGGCGGCGATTTCGGTCAACGCGATCACGCCGTGCCGCCAGCGGTCGCGCGGCATCCGGTTGATCAGATTGACCACGCCGTTTTCCAGTCCGCCGACCGCGAAGCGGAAAACGACGTGCAGGATCAGCGGGCGCGGATCGTTCATCGACGCTGTCCTGCCGCAGCCGCCGCGGCGGTGAGCGAACGTTCGATCGAGCGGCCCATGTCGGCGACGAAGCGGCGAAGCACTTCGCCGCCATCGCCGCGCTCGGTCGCCTCGGCGAACACAAAAACCGCCGCGGAAGCATCCTGCTTCAACGTCAGCCTCGACCACGCCTGCAACGCCTTGGCCATGCCGTCGCTGGCCGTCGTCGTGCCGCCGATCCAGTACCACCATGCGACGTCATAGGCTGCACGCGGGCCGACGATCGTCGCGGTCCTCGCATGGATCCGCCCGGAGCCGTTGGCGAGCGCGGCTCGGCCTCGCGCCGTCTCACGCCAGCCGCGATCCTCCGCCGGCACCAGCACGTTCGCGGAATTGACCATCTCGTGGCCATCGGTCTGGCCTTCGTAGTACGCGACGTACAGCGTGACGCGGCGCCCGTCGCGCTCGAACGTCTGCCGCAGCGAAGCGCGGTGTCCGGTGAAGCGCGGCTGCCACTCGACTTCGGTTGCGGGGACCGGTGTCCAGCCTGCGATGCCCTCGATCGGCGGAAGCGGCCGTGGGTGCCAGGTCCCGGAGCCGGCGAGCGCAGCTGCAAGCGGCGGCCACACACCGGCGACGACCACGGCCGCCAGCGCCGAGACCAACAGGGCGGCGCGGCTCGCCGCGGGTTCCCACGTCGGCACGCGGGGGCTCGTCGCGACGTGCCTGGCCTCGTCGCGAAACAGTGTCCCCACCCAGAACATCAGCGCGATCACGAGGCCGAAGAAAATCCAGCCGTAGATCAGGTGGTCCACACCGACGGCCAGCTCGTTGCCGCTCAAGTGGCCCAGCATCACGATCAGATACGCGCGCAACCAGTTGGCGACGAGCGGCACCACGACCGACGCCGCGATGAAGGCCGCGCGGCGCCACGCGCTTGCATACATCAGATACGCGTACAGCGTGCCGACCATCAGCGAGGCGATCAGGTAGCGCAGCCCGCTGCACGCTTCGACGACCGACCAGCGGCCCGTCGGAATCACGAAGTCGTTGCCCTCGCGGTAGACCGGCACGCCGGTGACCTTCAGCGCGGCGACGGTGAAGTGTGCCGTCCAGTCGATCAGCCACGGCACGAACGCTTCGCCGAAAGGCACCGCGAACAGCAGAAACAGCAGCGGGAAAGCCATCGCTCGCGCGAGCCGAGTGCCGAGCACGGCGGGCACGGCCCCGACGATCATCAGAACCAGCGCGAAGTGCTGAACCACGTTCGCGCCCGCGAGCCGTCCGAGAGACCATACGAAGCCGGCCGCGGCGACCAGCGACAGCGCCGGCCAGAACGGCCGCACCGGCAGGTGCGCGAGTTCGGAGCGGCGTCGCCAGATCAGCCAGAGCGCGATCGGCACGACCACGAATCCGTGGCTGTACGTCTCCGAACTGCGCCACAGCCCGACCATCGAACGCGCGGTATCGCCGTAGACGAGGACGATTACGAGCGCAACCGCAGCGCCGACGAGCGCCGGCGAACGAGCGTTCGCCGCTGCGGTGCCTGGCATGGAAGCCAGCGCCGGTTCGCTCCGGGTCACGGTGCTGCTCATCCCAGATTGCGCGCGATCAATGGCCCGATCGCGTTGGCGACCGGAAGCGGCAGCCGACGCCAGAGCGCGATGAAGGCGCGGTACTTCGGGTTGGCCGGATTGTTCTGCGGGATCGACTCCCGTCGCAGGAGCCGGTACTCGTAGTGCAGCGGCTCGGGCGCGAAGCCCCAGTTCTTCTTGAAGTCGAACGATCCGCTGTCGCGCTTGGATCGCCCGTAGTCGAACACGCGCACGCCGCGCTCACACGCGCGCCGCATCAGCTCCCAGTACTTGAAGTCGTTGGCGGCCAGTTCGCGCGCCGCTTCGACATCGCCCGCGTAATACGGCAGCACCTCGTCGCGGAAGTAGAACGAAAGCACGCCCGACACCGGCCGGCCGGCGGCGTCGAGCACGGTGAGAACCTCGCACGCATCGCCGAAGACGCGGCGCAGCGCTTCGAAGTAGCGCTTCGGATACGGCGGCGTGCCGTGCCGGCGCTGGTTGTCGGCGTACAGGTCGAAGAAGCGATCGACATCGCCATCGATTTCGCTTCGCAGGCCGCGCTGGATGCCCTTGCGCACCATCGCGCGCTGCTTGCGCGGAATCGCGAGCAGGTTCGCTTCGACCTCGGGGACGATCGCCTTGCGGAAGGTGACGTACAGGTCCTGGCGCGGCCAGTCCGGTTCCGTCCGCTGCCGGTTGCGCAGTTCGAGATGCTGCACACCGAGCCGCGCGGCGCGCTCGACCGCCGCTTCGTGCAGTGCGGCGCGCGCTTGCGGTTCCGTCACCGCCGCGCCGCCGTAGACGGCAAATGGCAGCGAACTGAGCGCATGGCCGAATAGCAGACTCCTGACTTCCGCGAGCGGCAGCACGCCGACGATGCGTTCGCCGCGCACCGCAAGCAGGTAGTGCGTGCGGTGGCCGAACACGTCCTCGATGATCTCGCGCCATCCGCTGCGGTGAAAGAACGTCGCTTCCGGGCAGCTCGACACGAACGCGTCCCACCGCTCGGCGTCGCCTGGCACAAAAGGGCGAACCACGAGCGCCGGCTCGGCGGCCAGATCGGCATCGTTCGCTTTCATAAGGGACGCAGTCCGAAGGCGCGATCGATGCGGTCCCAGTGGAAGTCCGCCAGCAGCAAGGACAGGCGCGCCTCGGTGCGATGCAAGTTGATGTAGTGCCGGAAACGCGTCTTCAGGCTCACCCCGGCGATGCGCGGCTGATCGGGATCGATCTCCCACGGATGGAAGTAGAAAATCGCGGGCCGGCGGTCGACACCGTTGACGCGCCGGATCGCCCACTGGCTCACCCGGTACGGGAAGAGGCGGAAGTAACCGCCGCCGCCCGCCGGCAGATTGCGCCCGAGCAGTCGCGCCGTGGTCAACGGAATCTCGAGCAGTCCCGGCCGCGCCTCGTACGGAAAGCGCGGCGCATCCGGCATGCCGTAGTGATCGTGCGCGATGGGGTAGACACTGCTGGAGTAGCGGTAGCCGGCGTCGCGCAGCACGTCGAAGGCCCACAGATTGCCCTTGCCGACGGAGAAGCTGGGCGCGATAGCCGATCACCTCGACTCCGACCGTGTCCTCCAGCAGTTGCTTGGCGCGGCGGATGTCGGCCGCGAACTCCTGCGGTGTCTGCTCGCTCGCGCGCAGATGTCCGTATCCGTGGCTGGCGATCTCGTGCCCCGCTGAGGCGATGCTGCGAACGATCCGTGGATAGCGCTCGGCGATCCAGCCCAGGATGAAGAAGGTCGCGTGCGCGCGATGCCGCTCGAAAAGCTCGATCAGCCGATCGACGTTGCGCTCGACGCGGCACGGTATCGCATCCCAGCGATGCCGCGCGATGTGCGGCGCGAGCGCCGAGACCTGGAAATAGTCCTCGACGTCGACCGTCAACGCATTCGACAGGACCTGGGTCGGCAGGGCAGCGGTCATGTCAGCTCGCGGCCGGCACGCGGGCGCGATGCGCCAGCCAGTTCGCCAGATGCGCGGCGATGCGCTCGGCAGCTCGCCCGTCCCACCCTTCGGGCATGCGGCCGCGCTTGCCGCCGTTTGCCAGGATGTCACGCACGCACGTGCGGATCAGCGCAGCGTCGCGGCCGACCAGCGTGTTGGTGCCGTGCGTGGCGGTGATCGGCCGCTCGGTGTTCTCGCGCATCGTCAGGCAGGGTACGCCGAGCGCGGTGGTCTCTTCCTGCACGCCGCCCGAATCGGTCAACACGAGTGTCGCGCGCCTCATCAGGCCGACCATCTCGAGGTAGCCCTGCGACGGCAGGCAGGCGATGCGCGTGTCACTGAGCAGGTGCGCAAGCCCGAACCGGTCGATGTTCGCGCGTGTGCGCGGATGCATCGGCCACACCAGCGGAACGGACTCGGCGACTTCGCGCAGGATCGCGAGCACCTGGGCAAGTGTCGCCGGTTCGTCGACATTGGACGGCCGGTGCAGCGTGACCACGCCGTAGCGCGCGCCCTCGCGGACCCAAGCGGGATCCCCGCCTTCGCGGCGCATCGTCTCCTCCGGCGCGATCGCCTTGGGAAGCGCCGAGAACAGCGAGTCGATCATCAGATTGCCGGCAAAGTGAATGCGCTCGGCCGGAATACCTTCTTTCGCCAGGTTCTCGTGCGCGTCGCGTTCGGTCGTGTACAGCAGATCGGAGATCTGGTCCGTCAGCACGCGGTTGATCTCCTCGGGCATCGTCCGGTCGAAACTGCGCAGGCCGGCCTCGACATGCACGACGGGGATCAGCTTCTTTGCAGCGACCAGGCTGCACGCCAGCGTGGAGTTGACGTCGCCGACGACCACCACGCACGACGGCTGCTGCGCATCGACGACCGGTTCGAAGCGCTTCATCACTTCAGCGGTCTGCACCGCATGCGTGGCCGACCCGACCTCGAGGTTCACGTCGGGCGCCGGCAAGTCGAGGTCGCCGAACAGCTTGTCGTTGAGCGCGAAGTCGTAATGCTGGCCGGTGTGAACGAGCAGCGCCGGCGGCATGCCGGGCCGAGCGGCGAACGCCCGCAACAGCGGCGCCATCTTCATGTAATTCGGCCGCGCGCCGACGACGCACAGCACCGGGCCGATGCGATGGCCGCCGCTTTTCATACGCCCCTCCCCGGTCTGCCGCCGGTCTTCGGCCTGCGATCGGGCGAGCCGGCCATCGACCGCAGCAGCTCGTGCATCGCGTTGACCGTCTTTTCCAGCCGGTCGAGCCGCGCGGCGATCGAAGAAAATGCGAAGGAACGAACGACGTTGTCGGGGCGGCCACCCTCCTCCGGGATCGTCGCCGCCTGCGATTGAACCGGCACATCGATGCCGTCTTCGGCGCGGAGCTCTCCGATCACGGCGTCGACGTCGGCCTGGTCGATCGCGTGCTTCTCGGCGAGATAGCTCGCCAGAAGAAGGCGGTTGCACAACAGGTTGATCTTGCGCGGGATTCCGCCCGTGGCGCGGTAGATCGCCTGGAACACCGCAGGCTCGAAACGCGGGTCGTCCTTCCAGCCGACGCGGTGCAACCGGTGTTCAATGTAGCCGCGCGTCTCTTCCTCGTCCATCGGGCCGAGGTGGTACGAAGCGATCACGCGCTGGCGCAGCTGCTGCATCGAAGGGCCCCGCAGCAGCTCGCGCAGCTCGGGCTGGCCGACCAGAAAGCTTTGCAGCAGCGCGCGGTCGCCGAGCTGGAAGTTCGACAGCATGCGCAGCTCTTCCATCGCCCGCGGGGACAGGTTCTGCGCCTCGTCGACGACCAGCAGCGCGCGCTTGTGCTCGGTGACCAGCGACGTCAGGAACGCCTCGATCGTAGCCAGCAGCTGCGCCTTGTCGGTGCCGCGGACCGGCAGCCCGAACGCGGTCGCGACCGAGCGCAACAGGTCGTCCGCTTCGAGCTGGGTGCTCACGAGTTGCACCGCGACGACCTTGCGGGGATCGAGTTCGTCGAGCAGCGTACGAACGAGTGTCGTCTTGCCCGCTCCGATCTCGCCGGTGACGACGATGAAGCCCTCGCCCTGGAACACGCCATACTTCAGGTACGAGTACGCGCTGCTGTGCCCCTTGCTGCCGAAGAAGAAGGAAGGATCTGGATTGAGCTGGAAGGGCTTGCCGGTGAGACCGTAGAAGGATTCGTACATCGTGCCGCCTAGAAGCGATGCGTCAGGCCGCCGAAGATCGCCTTTTCGCGCGCATCGCTGGTCGTCGAGGAGTTGAAGAGCTGATAGCGCGCACCGAGGAAGCCGCTGGTTTGCGGGCCAAGCCGG
>JBKBSH010000124.1:0-6293 GCA_046291795.1 Burkholderiaceae bacterium
GATCGACAGGCCGATGCCCGACACCGAGCGCACCCGGCCGACGCCGGGCAGGCCGTTCATCGCCGCTTCGATGTGCCGCGTCACGAGCAGTTCGACCTCTTGCGGCGCCATGCCCTCGGCTTCGGTCTGCACCGTCACGATCGGTTTGGTCAGGTCGGGGAAGACGTCGACGGGTACGCGCGGCAGCGTGAAGAGCCCGTACGCTACGACGAGCGCGGCAAGGAACAGCACGATCTGCCGGTGCTTGAGGCTGTTCGTGACGAGGAAGTTGAACATCGACGCTCTGCCTCAGCGGATCTGATTGATGAGCGTCGCGGCTTCGACCGCGATCTTCTCGCCGGGCTCCACGCCCGCCGTCACGACGGCGCGTGCGGCGTCGATCTCGGTCACCTGATACAGCCCGGCGGCACTGGCCGGATTCAGCCGTTCCAAGACGCGGTTGAAACGCTGCGCGTGGCGTGTGTGCACGAGGATCTTCAGCCGCAGCGGCGGCAGCATGTGCGCGAAGATGCGCAGCACGTCGAGATTACCCAGATGTGCAACGACGATCACGCCGCCGCGGCCGGATTCAACCGCCGCCCGGAACCGGCGATCGATGTCGATGCGTGCTTCCGTCAGATCGATCGCGCCGGTCCAGGCCAGGCCCTTGTCGAGCAGCGCATCGGCAAACTGCGCGATGTGGCGCGTCACCCGACCCAGCCGCGTCAGGAAGCTGGCGTCGGCGGCGAGCACACCGACGCGCGTCAAGTACTCGGCTGAGGCCCGGCGGGCCACGTCGCGGGTCAGGGCGAAATACAACGCCACCGGCCAGGTGAGCAGCGCATACAGCGAGCGGCCGCCGAGCCGGTAGACGCCGTAGAGAAACCACAGCCCGGCGGCGGCGCCGGCTTCGCGCAGCGTCGCCCAGTGCACGCAGCGGCCGGTCACTTCAACACCGTCTTGCATCGCGGCGCGCGGAAGACGGCACAGACAGCCGCCGCGCCAGCAGGCGCGGCAGGCGGCGCAGGAAGCCGGCGGCCAGCCGCACATGCAGCGCCGTCATGCGCAGGTTGTCGCGCAACATGTGGAAGTGCGACACGCCATCGGCCGGATAGGTGACGGACACTGGCAGGTTGACCACCGCCACGCCGGCCCAGTGCAGACGCACGATGATGTCGGTGTCAAACTGCATCCGCCGGCCGATGCCGACCGCATCGTCGAGTGCCACCGCGGCCGCCAACGGATACAGGCGGAAGCCGCACATCGCATCGCCGATGTCGGCCGAACACGTGTACACGCGCGCCAGCACGTTGGTGATCGCGCGCCCGTAGCGGCGCAGCTTCGGCACCGTATCGTCGTAACGCGGCACGCCGTTGATCACCGCCAGCGGCTGCGCGTGTGCAGCGGCGATGAATTTCGGGATCTCGCGCGCATCGTGCTGGCAGTCGGCGTCGATCTGCACCGCGTGCGTGAAACCGGCAGCCAGTGCCGCACGAAATCCGGCCAGCACGGCCGCGCCTTTGCCGCGGTTGCGCGGCAGGCGCAGCAGGCGGAACCGGTCCGGGTGCTGGGCTGCCAGGGCGTCGAGGGCGGCCGCGCAGACCGGCCCGCTGCCGTCGTCGACGAACAAACAGGTCAGACCGGTAGCGCATAGGCGATCGGCGAGCAGCGTCAGCGCGCGCTCGTGGTCGAACACGGGCACGACCACACAGGGGCGAAACGCCAGGGACTGCATCAGCACCGCCGCCGCCAGCACGCCTCACCGATCAAGCGCGTACAGCGCGTCCAGCGCGTCACCGATCGTGCGTACGGCCTTGAATGTGCGCACGTCGACTTTGCGGCCGAAGGTCTGGTTGAACTGCAGCACGATGTCGGCGGCGTCGATCGAGTCCAGATCGAGATCGGTGTAGAGGTCGGCCTCACGCGTGATGCGACTGCGCTCGATGTCGAAATGATCGTGCAGGAACTCGGCCAGCCATTGTTCGGCCTGCTCGCGCGTGAGGGCATCGCGCCGGGTCGTCACCATCCCGCAGACCAGGTCAGGCCGTCGACTGTGCGGTGGCGGCGCGCTGCGCGGCGACGAACCGCGCCAACGCACGCACGCTCGCAAAATGGCGCCGGTTATCCTGCGAATCGGCGGCAAGCCTCACGCCGTAGCGCTTCGCGAGCGCCACGCCGATCTCCAGCGCGTCGATCGAATCCAGGCCCAGACCCTCGCCGAACAGCGGCGCTTCCGGGTCGATGTCCTCCACGCGCAAGTCCTCCAGCCCCGTGCAGGAGACGATCAGCTCCGCGATCTCGCGCTCCAGCGGCTCCATTTGGCCATCTCCGTCTTTGTAACGCGCTTGCAGTCTGTCGTTGATCTTACGCGCAGCAAGCGCCACCGAACCGTGTGCCACGACGATGGGACGCACGTTCCAAGGCGGGCTGACCGTCACGTCGAAACGCGGCACAGCAAGCGGCATCGCATGCCATGCCGCGCCTTTGTACAGCACGGGATCGGACACGCGAATTCTAACCGTAATCACTGGGCAGGCCGTGCGGGCGGCGATCTGTGCCGCGCCGCGCGCAAAGCGCACCGGTGCCCCCGGGACCGTTCGGGTGCGCTCCGGGAACACCAGCACGCGGCTGCCGCGCGCCAGCTCGCGTGCCGCTGCCTCCAACAGCTGCGGTCCATCGTCCGCGACGATGTAGTCGGCGGCGCGCAGCAGCGCAGCAGTCACCGGGTTGCGTGCCAGTGCCGGTTTCGCGACCACCGCCGCGTCCTCGATCAGACCCAGCAGCAGCACCGCGTCCACCAGCGTCGGGTGGTTGGCGACGATCAGCGCCGCGGGCGTAGCGAGGTGTTCGGCACCGTCGATGCGATCGCGTATCAGCCCCAGCGCACGCATCGTGCGCCAGAAAAACCGCAGCGCACGACGAATCATCGCGCGCACCGCACGCCGGCGCCAGTTGCGCTCGCGCACTAAAAGATAAAGCGCCGGCAGCGCGAACATCGACAGCAGCGCCGCGCCGAGGCCGAACAGCGCGAAGCTGAAGGCTGCCGCCGCCTGCCGCCAGCGGCGATGCAGACGCGCAGCCAGCGGGGCGCTGCGCTCAGAGCAATGCATCGAGCGGTGCCGCGGCCGTCCAGACAAGCTTTAACCGCGTCGGCCGTGCGCGTGCCCAATCGAACCGCTGCGCCTGTGGCGGCGTCTGGCCGCACAGCGCCAGCGCCAGCGCCCCCCACGTCGCCGTCCACGTGCGCGCCGCCGGCGCGCCAGCCTTGAATTCCGCCTCGCGCTGCGTCCACCACCGGTAGGCTTCGATGGGCGAGGACACGGACACGCCGCAGGCGGCGGCCACGATGGCCTCGATGTCCCGGCGCGCATGCATGTTCTCGAGGTCGACGCCGAGCGGCGCGCCCCGTTCGTCGACCGCAGCCGCCACCCAGTCCCCGGAGTGCGCGATGCTGGCCGACCACCCCGCGGGCGCGGCGACCGTCACGCCGGCGACGGAAGACACCACGGTGACATGCGCTGCGGAAACGTCGGCACGCGTTGACAGCAGATGCCGAAGCAGCACGTGGGCGCACAGGAACTGCGCGCGCCGTCGGCGCCGCGCCAGGCGCGCCAGGCGCGCGTACTCGCTGGCGCTGAGCAGCGCCAGCGCATCGCGTTGCCAGCGCGGATCGTCGGCGGGCGCGAGGTCGGCCAGCCACAGCCACGCGCTCACCGGACCACCTTGCGGCTGTTCGAGGACGCCGGCATGGCACGGCGCAGGGTCCACGGCGGCGGGCGGTCGGCGCCGCGCCGCCGACCTGCGCCTCGGGCAAGCACAAGGCCGTGACCTTTCGCCGGGCGTGCAGCCGCCGGCTGCGCGTCATGCGGCGCGCCTGCGTCGACCATCAGCACCGCGCGCCGGCGCGCCACGGCGGCCCCCAGCTCACGCTGATGCTAGAACAGCGAGTCGACACGAGATGCGTCATGGCTCGACCTCGAGGATGACGGCGGCGCGGCCAGCGACCAGAACGGCGCCGTCCGCGGAGAGCACGAATTCGTACGCCACCTGCCGCTCGGAACCGAGCAGGCACGTTGCGCGCACCACGAGGTCCGAGGCAACCGTGTCCAGGCGCGGCACGCGCCAGCACAACTCGTGCGCCGCCACCAGCAGGCCGACCGCCGGCTTGTGCGCCCGCCGCGCCAGCAGCGCGCCGTGAATCGCCATGGCCTGCGCGCCGTACTCCAGCCCGCAGACCGCGGGCAGCGCCCCGTCGAGGCGCAAGGGGTTGTCGGCGGCACGGTGGGTTGCGGTCACGCATTCGATCGCGGTGTCGTCCCAGGTGCGCACGGCATCGAGCAGACGCATGCGACCCGCGTGTGGCAGCAGCGCGCCCAGATCAGTCAGCACGGCGCCACGGCGATACGTAGCCGACCCTGCGGCGCAGCCGCGAGCGTCACCACCCCGGCGCTCGGCTGCGCCAGCAGCGCCAGCAGCGGCAATAGGCGCGCGGTCGGATTGCGCCGACGCGCCGCTTCGAGCTCGGCGTCGGCGCAGACCGTCTCCGGTGCGTCGCTACTCGGCTGCCAGGACAGTTCGAGGGCCGCGCCGCCCTGCACCTGCGGCGACAACGCAAGCGCCACCCCCCACGGCGCCGTCAGCGACCGCACCACGGCCAGTGGCCCCGTGTACAGCATGTCGAACGAACAGAACAGCACCTCGCGCCCTTCGTCGAGGGCAAGCGCCGCCGCCGCCAGCAGGCCCGCGGCGGCGCTGGCGTCGAGGGCGGCCACACTCGTCGAGGACTCGCGGCAGCCGACGGCAATCGCGTAATAGCCGGCGGCGGCGTTGTGCACCGAGTTGTGAAAACGGGTCGGCGAGATCTGGGTATCGCCGGCAGCCAGTGCCGCACAGAGTTGGTCGGTGATCTCCGGGCTGCCGGAGCTGGAAGCAAACACGCTGGCGACCGTCGCCGCTTCCCAGCCGGCGGCGGCGATCGCCTCTTGCGCGACCGCCAACACTACGCGCGTACCGAGCGTGGCACGGCGCCGCTCCGCCGGCGGCAGCCAGTCGGCACGCGGCAGCGTCTCCGCCGCCGCCGCCGCGACGCCGTCGCGCAACATGGCGCGACACGCCGCCCAGGACGGCAGGCGCGGGGTCCAGACGCCGACGCCGGCGACGAAGAGCCTCATGAGCCGACCCGCCCGAAAATCAGGCTGCAGTTGCTGCCGCCGAAGCCGAACGAATTGGTCAGAACGTGCGCGAGCGGCCGCGGCAGATCGTCGAGCAGGAGCCAGTTCGGGCACGCCGGATCCTTCCGCTCGGTGTTCAGGGTGCCCGGCGCAAAGCCCTCGGCAAGCGCAATCCACGTCACGGCCGCCTCGGCGATGCCGGCCGCACCGAGCAGGTGGCCGAAATAGGCCTTTGTCGAGCTGGTCGGGACGGTATCGCCGAAGACGGCCGCCACCGCAAGGCCTTCGGCGAGATCGTTGGCGCGTGTAGCGGTGCCATGCAGGTTGATGTAATCGATGTCCTGCGGCGCCAGCCCGGCGTGCGCCAGCGCTGCCTGCATCGCTTGCTGCGCACCCAGTCCCTGCGGATGCGGCGACGACATGTGATGCGCGTCGGACGATTCGCCCCAGCCGAGCAAGCGGGCGACAGCGCTTTGCGCGCGCGCCTCGAACTCGAGCACCGCAAAACCGGCCCCCTCGCCGATCGAGATGCCACTGCGGTCCGGCGCAAACGGCTTGCACGGCGTACTCGCCAAAAGCTCCAGCGCACCGAAGCCATACAGCGTCGTCAGGCAGAGCGAATCCACCCCGCCGACCACGGCCGCTTCGACCAAGCCGGCACGCAGCAGGCGCGCCGCGCTGGCGAACACCTTGGCGCTGGACGAGCACGCAGTGGAGATCACGAACGTCGGACCGGCCAAGCCAGTCAGCGCGGCGACGAAGGCGGCGAGCGAATACGCGTTCAGCGTCGCGGCATAGTCGAACGCCGCCGGCAGCGGCCCGTGCCCGGCCCGCGCGTGATAGGCCCATTCGGCCTGCAGCAGACCGGAGGTGCTGGTACCCATGATCACTGCGACGCGCTCGGCGCCGTAGCGCGCCCGCAGCCGCTCGAGCCGGGCCAGGAAGCCGTCCTGCTGCAAAGCAAGATATGCAAGCCGGTGGTTGCGACAATCGAAACGGGCGAGCGCCTGCGGCAGCCGCACCGCGTCCAACCCGTCGACTTCGCCGATGTAGGTGTCGAGCCGGTGCACACCGCCGAACGCAGCCAGTTCGGGCGGCGCGAACGCACATGGCTTCAGCGCCCCGCGCCGCGCGCGTAGCGCC
>JBKBSH010000125.1:0-6213 GCA_046291795.1 Burkholderiaceae bacterium
ACCGAAACGCGCTCGGCGTTCGGCGCCCACACGCCGAAGTGCGCGCCGCCTGGCCGCAGATGGCAGCCCAGCTTGCGATAGAGCCGTACGTGCGTGCCCTCGCGAAGCAGGTAGACGTCGTGGCTCGTCAACGACCCGGGCGTCGACCCGCGGGGCGTGTCCGTACCTTCCGTGGCTTCGCGAACCTTCATGCATTCCTCGCATCGGCGGCGCGTTGGCCGCTGCCGTGGCGCAGGCGATGATCCCGATCGAACCGTAGTCCGCACCGACACGCCGTTGAATCCGGCAAGACCGGTACGGGGATCATCGTAGTTCACAGGCGATGGGACTCACGAAGCGCGGCGTGCCCTGAAACCCACAACGCGCCCGGAAACCCGTTCCACGCCTGCGCCAGCGGCAGTGTCGCACCGATCTCGCGCGTCGCCCCGCTCAGCCGTTCGCTCATCGGACCCGCTGCGTCGAGCGGCGACAGATCGACCGCGGTGTCGCCCCAGATCCCTTGCCCGAGCGGCAGTTCGCCGACGGCAGCGCCGAGCCGCGCGAACAGGCGGCCCGCGATCACGATCGCGATCTCGTCGCCGTGCCGACGCGCGAAAGCGACGACGTGCGCGGCCTTGGCGCCGGTCGCTTCCAGCGGTACGTACTCGCCCTGCTCGAACAGCGCGCGCCGCTCGCGGCGCAACGTCAGGCAGCGCCAGGTGACCCACAGCTTGGCCAGGCCGTTCGCGAACAATTCCCGCAAGGCCAGGCCGTCGTCGCCGCGCGCCGCGATCGACCGCAACTGCGCGAGCGCGGCGCGCAGCGCGGCGAAGTCCACCGGCGCACGGTTGTCGGGATCGACGAGCCGCAGCGTCAGCGTCTCGTTGCCCTGGTAGATGTCGGGCACGCCGGGCGAGGCGAACTTCGCGAGCGCCATCGTCACGCTGTTCAACTGGCCGAACCACGCGAGCGGCGCGACGGTGGCGCGCAGCTCGTCGAGGAACAGGTTGCCGGGCGCGCGCGCCAGCGCCCCCTCGACGAAACCCTTCAACGCGTCTTCGTACTCGCGATTCGGGTTGATCCAGCTCGTACGCAGCTTCGCTTCGCGCGCCCCCTTCAACCACGCCGCGCACACGCGCTCGCGCCAGGCGGCGAGCCGTTCTTCGTCGAGTTCGTCCGCCGGCAGCGTGCCGGCGGCAAGCTGGTACAGCGCATACTCGTCGTTGCGCGAAGGCGCGCGTTCGCCGTCGACGGTGCGGCGATGGCGGCGGTTCAGTCGGCTGAAGCGCCGCACCGCGAGCCGCCAGGCCGCGGGCAGCTCCGAGATCACGTTCAGCCGGTTGCGCACGTCCTCGGAGCGCTTGGAGTCGTGCGTGCTGGTCGCCAGCATCGTATGCGGCCAGCGCGCGCGGCGGTCGCGGCTGGCGGCGTGCCAGGCGGCGACACGGATGCCGAAGATCTCCGGATCCGAACCCACGTCGTTCAACGACAGCAGCCGGTTGAACCGATACAGGGCGGTGTCTTCGATGCCTTTCGCCGCCACCGGTGCGGTGAACTGCTGGAAGCGCCGCGCGAACGCGAGCGCCTCGGGCGTCGGGCCGGTTGCGGCGCGGCCGGCGAGCGCGGCGTGCACGAAATCGAAGATGCCCGGGTCCGCCGCACGGCAGCGCGCCCGCGCCCGTCCGACCGCCCAGTCGATGTAGCGGCGATCGGCCGCGGCCGGTTCGTCGACGACGTACGTGCGGTACACCGGAAACGAAGCCGCCACGGCGGCGAGCGCTTCACGCAGCGCGGGCTGCGTGAAGTCGCGCGTGCGCGGGTCCGCGCGCGCCAGGCGCAGCAGCCGGTTCGCGAGCACCGTCAGTTCGCCGCCCAAAGCGCCGACCATCACCTCGCGCCGGCTCGCGTAGGCGATGTCCTGCCATTCGCCGGCCTCGGCGCCGACGAACGCGCGCCAGGCGCGGTCGATCCGCTGCCGGTTGGCGCCGTCGACCAGCAACCCGTTGATCACCGTCGCGAAGCGATAGCCCGTGGTGCCATGAACGGCCCAGTCGCCTCTGAGGTCCTCGTGCGCAGCGAGGACCTTTTCCACGACGACGTACAGCGGTCTGGGCTCGACGCGAAGCCGCGTGTCGACGCACCCCGGCGCGACGCCCGCCGCGCGCAGGTGCCCGCGCTGCAGGCGGTCGAAGTACTGCTGCGGATCGAACAGTCCGTCCGGATGGTCGATGCGCAGCCCGTCGATCGCTCCCTGTGCGGTCCATTGCAGAAGCTTCGCGTGCGTGGCTTCGAACACCGCCTCGTCTTCCATGCGCAGCGCCGCGAGATCGTTGACGTCGAAGAAGCGCCGGTAGTTGATCTCGTCGCCCGCGACGCGCCACGACGCGAGCCGATACGCCTGCGCTTCGAGCAGCGCGTGCAGCGCGTCGCCGCCGCCGTGCGCGCGGCACGCCGCTTCGAGCGCTTCGCGCAGCCAGCGGTGCGCGACGGCGAGCTGCGCGAGCCGCCGCCGCAGGCGTGGCGCGTCGCTGCGCCGCGCGGCAACCGCGTCGGCGTCATCGCTGTCGCGCGGCGCGAGCGTGGCGAACGCGTGCGACAGCTCCGCGAGCGCGCAGCGCGCTGCGGGCCCTGCGAAAGGATTCGCTGCGGCGTGCGCGAGCAGCGCCGGGTACGTGCGCGGATCGAGCGGAAAGCGGTGGTCGAAGTACAGCACCGCGAAGCCGCCTGCGTCGGCGTCGAACACCAGCCACAGCTCGCCGCGCTCGAGCACGCGGCCGTAGTGGTCGCCGAGCACCGGCAGCAGCACCTTGCCGCGCAGCGCGGGGTCGATCGGCGTCCAGTCGATGTCGAAGAAGCGCGCGTACTCCGAAGCGGGACCGTTTTCGAGCACGTCGAGCCACCACGCGTTGTCGGCGCGCAGAACGCCCATGTGGTTGGGCACGACGTCGGCGATCTGCCCCATGCCGTGCGCGCGCAGCGTCGCGACGAAGGCTTCGAAATCGGCCACGGTGCCGATCTCGGGATTCAGCGTCCGATGATCGACGATGTCGTAGCCGTGAGGGCTGCCGGCGCGCGCGCGCAGATACGGCGAGCAGTACACGTGCGAGATGCCGAGCTCGGCCAGATACGGAACGATCGCCGCCGCCTGCGCGAACGTGAAATCGCGGGAGAGTTGCAGCCGATAGGTGGCGCGCGGAACGACCGTCGGCGGCGGGGCGGCCGGTGCGGCCGCGCGCGGCCGCGCGGCGGCGAACGTCGCCGCGCAGTCGACGAAGCGCGCATCGTCGCCCCAGCGCTCGAGCGGCACCTCGAGCTTGCGTTGCCAGTTCGAGTGCTCGCCCGTCGTGCCGGGCAGATTGATCTGCTCGCGCGCACCGAAGATGTCTTCGGGCTGAACGACCGCGATCGCCGCGTTCGTCCGCGCGATGTGCGCGTGGATCGCGCGCGACAGTCGCTCGTCCATCGACGGCGGCACGTCGGTCGCCTCCGGGAGCAGGCCCTCGCGCACCAGCATGCGAAGCAGCGCCGGCCGGTCGCGCGCGCGTTGCGCGCGCTGCGCCGCCGCCAGTTCGTCGCTCGGGAACAGGTCCAGCGACGCGCGCAGCGCCAGATCGCGCTCCTCCCACCAGCCGGCCAGCGTCGGCAGATCGTGCGTCGATGCGGCCACGAGCGCGAGCGCCGGAAAGTCCGCCGGTGCGCGAAACCCGCCGTCGGCTTCGCGCTCGAAGTAAAGCACCTTGTACGACAGCACACCGGCGGCGGCGAGCGAGGCACGGATCGCGGTCGGCACCGTGCCGAGGTCCTCGCCGATCACCAGGCAACGGTTGCGATGGCTTTCGATCGCCACGGCGGCGGCGAGCTCTTCGAACGCGTAGTGCACGTACGCGCCCTGCGCGGCGTCGATCCCCGGCGGAATCAGATACAGCCGCATCAGCGCCATCACGTGGTCGATTCGCAGCGCGCCGGCGTGCCGCATGTTCGCGCGCAGCACCGCGACGAAAGGCGCGTGCGCGGCGGCGCGCAACGCTTCGGGCCGCCATGGCGGCAACCCCCAGTCCTGCCCTTTCGGGTTGAAATCGTCGGGGGGCGCGCCGATCCGGACCCCGCGCGCGTACAGCCGCTGCTCGGCCCAGCTCTCGGCACCGCCCGCGTCGACCGACACCGCCAGGTCCGCATACAGTCCGACCGCCATGTCGGCGGCGCGCTTGCCCGCGGCCGCGAGCTGCTCGTCGGCGAGCCATTGCAGGTAAGCGTAGAAGTCGACGCGTTCGGCGTTGGCCGCCGCGAACGCCGCGACCGCGGCCGAATCCGGATCGCGATACTCCGCCGGCCAGGCAGGCCAGCCCCAGCGCGCCGGATCGCGCGCGTACAGATGCTCCTGCAGCGCTTCGAACAACGCGTGCCGGCGCAGGTCTTCGCCGCGTTCGCGCTTGAACCGGGCGAACGCCTGCGCGCGTTCGCCGCGCACCTCGCGCGCGAGCAGTTCGAGGATCTCGAACTTCGCCGCGCGCACGCCTTCGTAGTCGACGAACTCGGCTGCGCGCAGCCGCGCGCGCCGATGCTGGAATTCGGCGGAGGCGACCCGCGCGCGGGCCGCTTCGCTCGCCACGAATTCCGGCACCGCCTCGACGTCGACGTACAGCACGTTGAGGAACAGCCGGCTCGACGGGCTGTACGGGCTGAAGTGCCGCGGGTCGTGCGGAAACAGCGCGTGCAGCGGGTTCAGCCCGACGACATCGGCGCCGTACCGCGCGGCGAGATCGACCAGGTTGGCCAGGTCGGTGAAATCCCCGATGCCCCAGTTGCGCTGAGAGCGCAGCGCGTAGAGCTGGATCGCCGGCCCCCAGACGCGGCGGCCGGCTGCGAGCGCCGGCGGCAGGTAGCAGCGTTCGGGAGCGACCCAGAGCGCCGCCTCGGCCGCGCCGCTCGCATCCAGCACTTCGAGCCGGTGATAACCGATCGGCGGCACGCCTTCGATCGACACCGCGCGCGCGACGTGCGCTTCGCCGTCGATCTCGGCGCGGTCCACGAGCGGCCAGTCGGCGGGCGTGAACGCGCCTGCGCGCGAAGCGCCGTCTTCGAGCCGCAGCCGCCACGCGATCGGCGTTCGATCGTCGCGCTCGCGCAGGTTCACGCGCAAGGTGAAGGCGGCGCGGTCCGCGGCAACGACGACGACCGGCGCGATCGTCCGCGCCCACCGCGCGCGCTGCCGCGCCGCCAGCGCGGCCGCCGCGTCGTCCGCACCGCCGCCCAGCGCAGCGAGCAGCGCGCGCAGCGTCTGCGGCGGCGCGTGCCGCGCGACACCCCAGATGTCGTCGTACGCGAGCTGGATGCCGCAGTCGTCGGCAAGCCGCGCGAGCGCGTCAACCATGGTCGTTTTCCAGCACCCAGCGCACGCTCCACGGCGCGAGCCGGTCGGCCGCGGGTGCGGTCGAATACAACGTTTCGCCGGCCGGCATCGGCACGCGGATCGCGGCAGCGTCCTCGTCCGCGGGCAGGTAGGCGTGCAGATGCAGCCGGGCGCCGCCCGCCGGCCAGCACACGTGCAGCAACCCCGGCGCGGCGATCTCGAAGCGGCCCGCGCCCGCGTGCGCGAGCAGCGCAGCGATGCGCCGAGCGCGCAGCGCGAGCAGCTCGCGATACAACGCGAGCCATTGCGCGTGCGGCGAGCGAACGCGCTCGGACCAGTCGAGCTTGCTGGCGGCGAAGGTGGCGAGTGCGTTCGGATCGGGGATGCGGCTGCGCGCGGCGGCATCGGCGAACGCGGCCATGCGGCCGAACTCGGCGCGCCGGCCGTTGCGCACCGCTTCGGCCAACTCGGCGCCGAAGTCGCAGAAGAACAGGAACGGCGTGCTCGCGCCCCACTCCTCGCCCATGAACAGCAGCGGCGGCGCCGGCGCCAGCAGCACGCAGGCCGCGAGCGCGCGCAGTTTGCGCGCGCTCGTCAACGCGACGAGCCGTTCGCCGAACGCACGGTTGCCGATCTGGTCGTGTGTCTGCAGGAAGTTCACGAACGCCGCCGGCGGCAGGTGCGCGCTCGGGTCGCCGCGCGCTCGGCCGCCGCGAAAGCGGGAGCGCTCGCCCTGATAGACGAAGCCCTCGGCCAGCGCGCGGCCGAAGTGCGCGAGCGGATCGTCCGCATAATCGATGTAGTAGCCGTCGGTCTCGCCGGTGGCGAGCACGTGCGCGGCGTGGTGCAGATCGTCGTTCCACTGCGCGGTCGCGGCGAGCGGG
>JBKBSH010000126.1:0-6187 GCA_046291795.1 Burkholderiaceae bacterium
GGTGGTGCTGCGGGCGGCCGTGAGCTGACTGCCGCCGTACGCCACGCGGGCCGCTTTCTCGAAGTCCGCGGCAATGCTGGCAAACTCTGCGTCGTTGCGGTCGAGCCGTGCAGGGCTCCGTTGCACGGACACAGCGTGACGCAAGCATCGGCTGGATGGCAAAGCTCGAAGAACTCAAACCGCAAGCGGCCGTGCGCGGCATCCTGCCGGACGCGCTCGTCACCGTCGTCAGCGTCCAGTGGTACGGCTCCGAGGCGCTGGAGCTGACCTACAAGACCGCCACCGGCAAGGTCGCCAACCAGCTTTTGTACCGGAACGACGAGCCGCGGCTCGAGATGGTCGAGTGCGGGCGCCCGTGGAGCTTCGACGGCGACGGCGCGCTGTTCCGTCTGGTCGCCGAAGCGCAACGGATACGCCTGGCGCACCTGTTCGACCCGCTGCTGGCGATCCACACGTCGAACGTCGAGCCGCTGCCGCACCAGATCACCGCCGTGTACGAAGCGATGCTGCCGCGGCAGCCGCTGCGCTTTCTGCTGGCCGACGACCCGGGTGCGGGCAAGACGATCATGGCCGGCCTGCTGATGAAAGAACTGATGGCGCGCGGCGACCTGCAGCGCTGCCTCGTCGTCTGCCCCGGTAGCCTGGCCGAACAATGGCAGGACGAGCTTTACACGCGCTTTCACCTGCCGTTCGAGATCCTGACCAACGACAAACTCGAAGCCGCGCGCACCGGCAACTGGTTTCTCGAAACCGATCTGGTCATCGCCCGCCTGGACAAGCTCGCGCGCGACGAAGACGTGCAAGCCAAGCTGGCCGCGCCCGATTGTCGCTGGGACCTCATCGTCTGCGACGAGGCGCACAAGATGAGCGCCACCTTCTTCGGCGGCGAGATCAAGTACACCAAGCGCTACAAGCTCGGGCAACGCCTGTCGGGACTGACGCGGCACTTCCTGCTGATGACCGCCACGCCGCACAACGGCAAGGAGGAGGACTTTCAGCTCTTCATGGCGCTGCTCGACGGCGATCGCTTCGAAGGGCGCTTTCGCGACGGCGTGCACACGGTCGATGTGTCGGACCTGATGCGACGCATGACCAAGGAAAGCCTGCTGACCTTCGACGGCAAGCCGCTGTTTCCCGAGCGCCGCGCCTACACCGTGCCGTACCGCCTGTCGGATGCCGAGGCGCAGCTGTACGCCGAAGTGACGAGCTATGTGCGCGACGAATTCAACCGCGCCGATGCGCTCGCCAACGACAGGCAGGCCGGCACGGTCGGCTTCGCGCTGACCATTTTGCAGCGTCGGCTCGCCTCATCGCCCGAGGCGATCTACCAGTCGCTGCGCCGCCGGCGCGAGCGGTTGGAATCCCGCCTGCGCGAGCTGCAACTGCTGCAGCGGGCCAATGAGGTCGGCGCGGTCATCGCAGCCGCATCGCCGCAGCTCGACGCCGACGACGTCGAAGACCTCGAAGACGCGCCCGACCGCGAGGTCGAGGAGGCCGAGGAAACGGTCCTCGACCAGGCCACCGCCGCCCGCACGCTGGCCGAGCTGCGCGCCGAGATCGACACGCTCAAGCGGCTCGAAGCGCTCGCCGGCCAGGTTCGCCGCAGCGGCGAAGACCGCAAGTGGAACGAACTCGCGGGGCTGCTCGTGGAGATCTTCACGCCGGCCGCAATCGCCCGGCGTGCTGCCGAGCCCGGCGCCGAGTACGGCACGGGCGGCACGTCCGGACTGAAGCCGTCGCCGCGGCAGAAGCTCGTCGTCTTCACCGAACACCGCGACACGCTCAACTACCTGCAGCGCAAGATCGCGACACTGCTCGGTGCCGAGGAGGCCGTCGTCGTCATTCACGGCGGTATGGGGCGCGACGAGCGCGCCAAGGCGCAAGAGGTGTTCAAGCACGATCCGCAGGCGCGCGTGCTGGTCGCCACCGATGCCGCGGGCGAAGGCATCAACCTGCAGCGCGCCCACCTGATGGTCAACTACGATCTGCCGTGGAACCCCAACCGGCTGGAACAGCGCTTCGGCCGCATCCACCGCATCGGCCAGACCGAGGTGTGCCATCTGTGGAACCTGGTCGCCGAAGAAACGCGCGAAGGCGACGTCTATCGCCGCCTGCTCGAAAAGCTCGAAGAAGCGCGCCAGGCGCTCGGCGGGCAGGTGTTCGACGTGCTGGGCAAGCTCGTCTTCGACGGGCGCCCGCTGAAGGAGCTGCTCGTCGAGGCGATCCGCTACGGCGATCGCCCCGAGGTGCGCGCCCGGCTCGATCAGGTGGTCGATCAGGCGCTGGACCGCGCCAGACTGCAAGACCTGCTCGAGGAGCGCGCGCTCGCGCACGACGCGATGGATGCGAGCCGCGTCTTTCGCATCCGCGAGGACATGGAGCGCGCCGAAGCGCGGCGGCTGCAGCCGCATTACATCGAGTCGTTCTTCCTCGAAGCTTTCCGGCGCCTGGGCGGCACCGCGCGGCAACGTGAGCCGCGCCGCTACGAAGTCAGCCACGTTCCCGCGCCGATCCGCAATCGCGACCGCGCCATCGGCATGCGCGAGCCGGTGCTCGCGCGCTACGAGCGCATCGCCTTCGAAAAGCCGCTCGTCGCACCGGCGGGCCAGCCGCTCGCCGCGTTCGTCTGCCCCGGGCACCCGCTGCTCGATGCCACGCTCGATCTGACGCTGGAGCGATACCGGGACCTGCTTCGCCGCGGCACCGTGCTCGTCGACGAACGCGATACCGGCACGGCGCCGCGCGTGCTTCTGTTCCTCGAACACAGCGTCCGGGACGCGAGCCTCACCCGCAGCGGCGAGCAGCGCGTGGTCTCGCGCCGGGTGCTGTACGTGGAGATCGGCGCCGATGGCAGCGCGCGGCACCTGCACTACGCGCCGTATCTGGACTACCGGCCGCTCGCTCCGGACGAACCCCCGGTCGACGCGTTGCTCGCGCACCCCGTCTGTGCGTGGATCGACGGCGCGATCGAGGACAAGGCCGTCGCGCATGCGATCGCAACGGTCGTGCCGGAACATCTGAACGAGGTGCGCGACCGCAGGCTCGCGTTGATCGACAAGACCGAAGCCGCCGTCAAGGACCGCCTGACCAAGGAGATCAACTACTGGGATCACCGCGCGCAGACGCTCAAGCAGCAGGAGCAGGCCGGCCGGCCGAGCACGCGGCTGAACTCCGGGGAGGCGGAAAAGCGCGCCGACGCCCTGCAGGCACGGCTGCAGAAGCGGCTGTCCGAGCTCGAGCGCGAGCGGCAGATCGCGGCGCTGCCGCCGGTCGTCCTCGGCGGGCTGCTGGTCGTTCCGATCGGGCTCGTCGCCGCGATCGCCGGGCGCGCATTGCCGGAAAGTCCCGAACCGGCGGACCGCCAGGCGGCAGCGGCGGCGGCGCGCGCGATCGTCATGGAAGAGGAGCGCCGCCTCGGCTACGAGCCCGTCGACCGCGAGCGCGAGAAACTCGGCTACGACATCGAAAGCCGCGTGCCCGGAACCGGGCGGCTGCGCTTCATCGAGGTCAAGGGCCGCGTCGCGGGCGCCGACACCGTCACGGTGACGAAAAACGAGATCCTCTATTCGCTCAACAAGCCCGACGACTTCATCCTGGCGATCGTCGAGTTCGACGCCGACGCGCACCGCGTGCATTACGTGCGGCGGCCGTTCCAGCGCGAGCCGGATTTCGGCGTGACCAGCGTCAACTACGACTTCGCCGAGCTGCTGGCGCGGGCGCAGCCGCCGGCGTGACGCTCGTTGCCGGTTGCCAATTCATGACATGAATGACTATCATCCACGTCGTGAAACGCCTCCCGCGCCTGGCCGGCACCGCCCTCGCCCGGCGGCTGCGCGTCATGCCGGCGGTGGTGCTCACCGGTGCGCGCCAGACCGGCAAGAGCACACTCGCCGAGCACCTGGTGCCGGGCGAACGGCGCTACCGCTCGCTCGACGACCTGGACGTGCTCGACGCCGCGCGCCGTGATCCGGACTCGCTCGTGAGCGGACGCGAATCCGTCACGCTGGACGAGGTGCAGCGCGCGCCGGACCTCTTGAGCGCCGTCAAGCTGGCGATCGACCGCGACCGCCGGGCCGGGCGTTTCCTGCTGACCGGATCGGCCAACCTGCTGCTCATGAAGCAGGTCTCCGAGTCGCTCGCGGGCCGGGCGAGCTATTTGACGCTCTGGCCCATGACGCGCGGCGAGCAGCGGGGCGAGGCCCGGGCCGGTGCCTGGGAGGCGCTGCTCGCCGCCGATGATGCCGACTGGCGCGACGTGCTGGCGGCGCGGGCCGTCGAGCCGGAGGACTGGCGCGCCTTCGCCTTGCGCGGCGGCTATCCGACCCCGGCGCTTGCGCTCGGCACGCGCGCCGAGCGCGCGGTCTGGTTCGACGGTTACGTGCGCACGTACCTGGAGCGGGACCTGCAGGACCTCGCGGCCATCTCGGCGCTGCCGGATTTTCGCCGGGTCATGCGCGCCGCGAGCTTGAGGCTCGGTCAACTGCTGAATCAGACCGAGCTCGCGCGGGATGCAGCGGTGCCGCAGCCTACCGTGCACCGCTGGCTCAACCTGCTCGAGATCTCGTATCTGATCGTGCGGCTGCCTGCCTACGCCGTCAACCGCACCAAGCGCCTGATCAAGGCGCCCAAGCTGTACTGGGGCGACACCGCCCTGGCGCTGCATCTGGCGGGCGAGGCCGAGCCGCACGGCGCCCATCTGGAGAACCTGATCCTCGGCGATCTGCTGGCCTGGCGCGATGCGCGCCTGGAGCGCGCCGAGATCGGCTACTGGCGCACCGCGATCGGCGAGGAGGTGGATTTCGTGATCGACACCGGCGGCAGGCTCGTGCCCATCGAGGTGAAAGCAGGCGCGCGGCCGCGGCTCGGCGACGCCGTCCATCTGCGCGCCTTCCGCAAGGAGTACGGCCGCAAGGCGCGGGCCGGCCTTCTGCTGCATACCGGTACGGCGCTCGAGTGGCTTGCGCCCGACGTGCTCGCGGCGCCGTGGTGGATGGTGCTATGAAGAAAAAACTCATCGAAGTCGCGCTGCCGCTGGAAGCCATCGACCCGGCGGGCATGCGCAAGCGGTTCTCCTGGCATGTCAGGAGCGAGCGATGCTGACCAAACTCACCGTCCGTAACTTCAAGCTCTTCGAGGAGGTCGAGATCGAGCTTGCCGAGCGCGTCGTCTTCGTCGGCCCCAACGACTCGGGCAAGACTTCCGCGCTGCAGGCGCTCGCACTCTGGAACGCGGGCGTGCGGCGCTGGGTGGAAAAACGCGGCTCGGGCAACATCCCCAAGGAGCGCGCCGGCGTCACCCTCAACCGCCGCGACCTCATCGCTTTGCCAGTCCCTGCGGCCAACCTGCTGTGGCGTGACCTGCACGTTCGCGAGGGCTATCGCGAAGAGGGCAAGACCAAGACTCGCAGCGTGCTGATCGAGATCGATGTCGACGGCGTCGATGCCGGTGAGACGTGGACCACCGCGCTCGAGTTCGACTACGCCAACGAGGAATCTTTCTACTGCCGGTCGCGGCTGGGCAGCGATGGCAAGCGCCGTGAGGTTCCGCAAGCGGCCGCCGAAGTCCGGCTCGCTTACCTGCCGCCGATGTCCGGCCTGGCGGCCAACGAAACGCGGCTCGACGAGGGAGCGATCCAGGTCCGCCTGGGCGAAGGCCGCACGGCCGAGGTGCTGCGCAATCTGTGCTGGCAAGCCTTGCAGCGTGGCGGCGACGCGTGGCCGCGTATCGTGGAGCGCATGCGCAAGCTGTTCGGCATCGAGCTCGACGAGCCGCAGTACGTGCGCGAGCGCGGCGAGATCGTGATGACCTTCCGCGCGCGCAGCGGCATTCGCCTCGACCTCTCCGCCAGCGGCCGCGGCCAGCAGCAGACCCTGCTGCTGCTGGCCCACATGACGGCCAATCCGGGCGCCGTGCTGCTGCTGGACGAGCCCGACGCGCACCTGGAAGTGCTGCGGCAACGCCAGATCTACGACGTGCTGACGGCGACGGCCGCCGAGACCGGCAGCCAGATCATCGCGGCGAGTCACTCCGAGGTCATCCTCAGCGAGGCCGCCGACCGCGACATCGTCGTCGCTTTCGTCGGCCGACCCCATCGCATCGACGACCGCGGCAGCCAGGTGCTCAAGTCGCTCAAGGACATCGGCTTCGAGCACTACGTTCAGGCCGAACAGACCGGCTGGGTTCTCTA
>JBKBSH010000127.1:0-6097 GCA_046291795.1 Burkholderiaceae bacterium
GGGCGAACGCGGCGAGGTCACCAAGGGCGCGATCGAGCTGCGCGGCGAGCCCATCCACAACCTGACCGCCTACGACCTGGTCAAGCGCGGCGTCGTGCAGGTGATGGAAGGGCGCCGCTGCTTCGCTCACCTGACCGTCGAGGAGAATCTGCTCACGGGTGCCTATTCGCGCCGCGCCCCGCGCGGCGAGGTCGGAGCCGACCTCGACAGGGTCTATGCCTACTTCCCGCGCCTGAAGCAGCGGCGCAATTCGCTATCGGGCTACACCTCCGGCGGCGAGCAGCAGATGACCGCGATCGGCCGCGCGTTGATGGCCCGCCCGAACATGATCCTGCTGGACGAGCCGTCGATGGGGCTCGCGCCGCAGGTCGTCGACGAGATCTTCGGCATCGTCCGGGACCTGAACGTCAAGGAGAAAGTGTCGTTCCTGCTCGCCGAGCAGAACACCAACATCGCGCTGAAGTACGCGCACTACGGCTACATCCTCGAGAACGGGCGGGTGGTGATGGACGGCGCGGCGAAGGATCTGGCGGAGAACGAGGACGTCAAGGAGTTCTACCTCGGCATCTCGCGCGAGGGGCGCAAGAGCTTCCGCGAAGCGAAGTTCTACCGCCGCCGCAAGCGCTGGCTGGCCTGACATGGCCGCCGACATGGCCGAATACTTCGACGCGCGCGAGACGCGCGACCCGCAGGAGCGCGAGCGCGATCTGGCCGCCCGGTTGCCCGCGCTCGTCGCCGCCGCGCTGCGCGCGCCCGGCTGGCGCCGCCACCTGGGCGACGTCGATCCGCGCGCGATCGACTCGCGCGCAGCGCTCGCGCACCTGCCGGTGCTGCGCAAGGGCGACCTGATCGAGCTGCAAAAGCGGACGCCGCCTTTCGCGGAGCTGGTGCACGACGCGCCGGGGTCGTTCGGCCGGCTGTTCACTTCGCCGGGGCCGATCTACGAGCCGGAGGGACGGCACGACGACGCGTGGCGCTCGGCGCGCGGGCTGTTCGCGGCGGGGTTGCGCCGCGGCGACATCGTGCTGAACACGTTTTCCTATCACCTCACGCCCGGCGGTTTCATCCTCGATTCGGGCGCGCGCGCACTCGGCTGCGCGGTCATCCCCGCCGGTCCCGGCAACACCGAACAGCAGCTCGACGTCGTCGGGCAGCTTCGGCCTTCGGGATATGCCGGCACGCCGGACTTCCTGAAGATCCTGCTCGACGCGGCGGCGGCGTCGGGGCGCGATGTGTCGTCGATCCGCAAGGCGGTCGTTTCCGGCGCGGCCTTTCCGCCGAGCCTGCAGGCGGAAATCAAGGCGCGCGGCATCGACGCGTATCAACTGTACGCGACGGCGGACCTCGGGCTGATCGCTTACGAAACCGCTGCGCGCGACGGGCTGGTCGTCAACGAGGACGTGCTGCTGGAAGTCGTGCGGCCGGGCACCGGCGATCCGGTCGCCCCGGGCGAAGTCGGCGAGGTCGTCGTCACGTCCTTCGACGAACACCATCCGTGGATCCGGCTCGCGCTCGGCGATCTGACGGCGGTACTGCCCGGCGCATCCGCGTGCGGGCGAACGAATGTGCGCATCAAAGGCTGGCTGGGCCGTGCCGACCAGACGACGAAGGTGAAGGGGATGTTCGTGCGGCCGGAGCAGGTCGCGGAGATCGCGCGGCGCCACCCGGAACTCGGCAGGCTCCGGCTCGTGGTGACGCGCACCGGCGAAACCGACGCGATGACACTGAAGGCGGAGGCTGCGCAGCGGTCCGCAGCCCTGGCTGCGGCCGTCGGCGAGAGCCTGCGCGCCATCACCAAGCTGAGTGGCAGCGTCGAACTCGTCGCTCCGGGGTCCTTGCCGAACGACGGCAAGGTCATCGAAGACACGCGCAGCTATCGGTGAATGCGCGCCGCGCGCTCGGCGGCGTTTCGGGGAGCGCGACCGGGCTGCGCGTCAGGCTTTTTTGGCGGCCGCCTTCTTTGCACCCTTGGCCGCCGGCTTCGCGGCGGCTTTGGCCGCGGCCGACTTCTTCGCCGCAGATTTGCCCGCGGTCTTGGCCGACGGCGCGGCGGCGACCTTGGCGATGGCCGCCGGCGGCAGCGCCGCTTCCTCCTTGATTCCCCAGAGCTTCAGCAGCTCCGCTTGGGTCGGCACGGTGCCCTGCGCGACCCGCTGGCGCCGGGCCGCGACCGAGTCGCGAACGATCTTTTCGACGACGTCCAGCGGCAGCCGGTTCAGGTCCGAAAACTTGATGAAGCTGCGGGCCGCATTCACCCCGGGCAACGCATCCTTGTGCTTGACGACGACTTCCTGCTCGGCGACGTACAGCGACATGTGGCGGCGGCCGGATTCGAGCGCGAACAGCGGCCCGTCGAGTTCATAGAAAGCCAGTCCGTAGCGCATGCTCTCCCGCACGCCGCGGGCGGAGCGCCGGATCATGCTGCACACGCGGGCCATGGCGACGCGCCGATCGGGGGGGAGATCCCGCAAGTAGGCGCCCACCGTTATGGCACTCGCTACCGTACTCATTCTTCCGCCTCCGGGCTCGCTCCGACGAACGCGCCATTTTACCGGAAAGCGGCTACTCGCTTAGCTGCGAGGCGGTTCGGCCAATGCGCGTCGACGCGTACCCGACCGCACACTCCAGACATCGGCTCCCGGCATCGGCGACACCCCCCACACCCCGCGCCGCAACGTGGGCTGTCGGGTGGAGGCTTCATGTGCGCAGCGCCGATGCAAGCGGCCGCTCGTATGGCCCCGGCGGTTCGTGGGACGCGAGGCAACGCGTCCGTGATGCCGGTCTTGCACTGCACGCGTGAGGGCGGCGTCGCGCCAGGAACGACGCGACGCGCCCGCTCAGCGCGGCGCCTGTTGCAATCGCCGCAGCATCGCTTCGCGGTCGGGATGGCGCGTGCATTCGACCTGCGCCAGCGACGCGGCGACGAATTTCTGCGAGCTCGGATCGGCGCGGATCACCGACTGCGCGCCGGTCAGCCGCAACTCGTTGCCGACCGCGCGCCACTTTGCGCCGAGCACGACGTAGCCGGCCTCGGGACCGCTCTTGCCGGTGCACTGGACGCTGGCCGTGTCGCCCGCGGTTTCACCCGGCCATTGCCGCTCGTCGAGCACCTGGAAGCGCAGACGCGCCTGATTGCCGGCGATCATTTCGATCAGCGACCGCCGCAGAAACCAGCTCCGAGCGACCCCGCCGCAGTCGACGACCCAGACTTCGAGGTCGCTCGTGCCGATCCGCGCGCGCCACGTCGGCTCGATCACGCAGCCCGGCGGAAGCTGCAGCCCGGAGCCCGGCTCGCTGTAGATCGGACGGCCGACGTACGACTCGCCGCCGTGTGCCGTGCCGGACACCGCGCAAGACAGCGCAACCGCGAGCGCGTACGCGACCGACCGCAGCGAATTGCCGTTCATACGAACGAGCTTAGCGCCTAGCGGGGGCGATAAAAGACGAAATCGGCCGTGAATTGAACCCGCAAAAGGCGATTCGACTGGGCCGCCTCGCAACGCGCCGGCGGCATGCCGCCGGCGGTGTTGACCCGTTGCACGTGTGTGATGCCGGCGAAAGCGCCTTCGCCGAAATTGCGCGTGGCGAGCAACAGCCAGCGCAGATTGCCCGGCTGCGGGGGCTCGTCGAAGCCGACCACCGTACCCACGAGACGGCTGCCGTCGACGTGCTCGAACGAGAAGTTCGTGCCGTGCCGGGCGACGACGCGGCCGGTCGCATCCGCGAGGTCCGCTTCGGGCTGCCTGAACACCCAGACGAAGCCGTCGTCTCGCTTCTCGCACCGGAAGATCTGCGCACCGGAGGCCGCCAGCCGCAGCACGGGCTGCACGGTGTCCGGTGTCTTGATGCGGCTGAAAAAACCCAGGCGCGGGACGGCCGGCTCGCCCGGCGCGACGGGCGGCTGCTCGACGACCGGCGTGGCGCACCCGGCCGCAGCCAGCGCGACCGCGAGCAAGGCCGTGCGCAGCGCGATCCGCGGATCGGCTTTCATGTCAATCGATGTTCCGCACGATGTCGTCGACCGCTTCGGCCGCGCGGACCGCCGCGAGTTCCTGCAGCGCGCGCGCGACGATCGACTCGAACGGTTGGTCGGCGAAGTAGCGCTCGTGGATCAGGCGAAAGTACCGCGTCCCGGCAAAGTGCGCGAGCAGCGCGCCGCGCCCGATCGATCGCACCTGCAGCAGATGGAACTTGATCAGCACGCGCGCGACATGCCGCGCGTTGCGCTCGGGGTTTTCCGCAAGCGCGGCCAGCCGGGCGCGCGCGCGGCCGATCGCGTCGCGCACATCGGTAAACGGCGACCCGTGGCCGGGGATCACCAGCCGAGGCTGCAGTTCGGCGATCGCGTCGAGCATCGCGCGCTGCTCGGCGAACCCGGAGGCACCTTCGATTTCCGGAAAGATCGCGCCGAAGCCGTGCTGCCACAGCACGTCGGCCGAGATCAGGATGCGGTGCGCCTCGCTCCACAGCATCACCGAGTGCGGGTCGTGGCCCGGCGCGGCGATGATCTCCCAATCGTCGCCGCCGAGCCGCACGCGCTCGCCCGGTGTCAGCAGCGCGTCGAACGCGAAGGGCTCGCACGCCTGCCCCGTCGCGGCGAAGCTCAGCGCATCCTCGTCCCACGCCACCACCGCCGCCGCCATGCCGGGCGGGATCAGGATCTGCGCGCCGAAGCGGCGCTTCAGCGCGGCGTTGCCGCCGCAATGATCCGAGTGCAGGTGCGTGTTGACGATGCGCGCGAGCCGCCGCCCGTGCAGCGCGCCCTCGACCAGCGCCACCGTCTGTTCGGCGTGCGTCGCGTAGCCCGTATCGACGATCGTCGCGGCCGCGCGATCGTCGAAGAACAGCACGTTGTTCGACGACAGCCAGCCGCGCTCGAACACGCGCATCGTCGGCGGCAGCGCCGTTTCGCGGCTCATCGCGGTTGCGCTCGCGCGGCGGCCGCCTCGTCGTGATGCAACGGGTTGAAGTCGCCGCAGGCCGTGGCAAACGCGCGGATCGCCGCCGCGTCGAGCGTGACGCAGCGCGAATGGCTTTCGCCGACTTTCGCAAAGCGTCCCATCGCGGCTACCGGCTCGGCGGCCGATCTGCGGCGGCCGCGCGCCGCGCCGCGATCGCGCGCCACACGGCGCGGCGCTCGCCGTCCTGCAGCGCGCTCCAGCGCGCGATTTCGTCGATCGTGCGAAAGCACCCCTCGCACAGCCCCGTGCGCGCATCCATCCGGCACACCGAGACGCACGGCGAGGGCACCGGCGTGGCGGCGGGATCGAGCGCGGCGAGCGGCATCGGTACGGAAGTCATGATGCGAGGTTGCGAAGCGGGACGCCATTGTCGCATCGCGCACGGCACGCCGCCCTTGGCGTCCGCGGCGCCGCGAGATCGTCGGCGGGGGCCCGGCCCTCGGACTGACGGGGCGAGCCGGTTCGTGACGGCCTTCGTCGCGCCGTGACCCCGTTGCGCGCGCGAGGCGCGCACCTTACCGGCCGGAACGGTCCGGCGGCCGCTTCTTGCGGGATACGCGTTCGGAGAAGCGCGCGGCGTCGATGACCACGCGCTCGTGCGTGCCTTCGGAGATCAGGTCGTGGCCGTCGTGCGCGGTCGCGCGGAAGGTCACTCTCCGGCCTTCGACCGCGATCACTTCGCACTCGACCGTCACCGTCATGCCGGGCGGAGTGGCCGCCAGGTGCGAGAAGTTCACGTGCGTGCCCACCGACTGTTCGCGCGGCCAGTCCAGGTAGGCCTTGATCGCGAGTTGGCACGCGCCTTCGATCAGCCCGATCATGAAACCGGTGGCGAAAACCTCGGGCATCTCGCGGAACTCGGCGAACTCCGGGTACAGGTTCGGCACGGTCTTGTCGCCGGTGACCGTGTACTCGAGCCGGTAGCGGATGCCTGGCTTCAGGTCTGGGCTCATCGTTTCGCGGCAGTCGCTCGAAGGTGGCTGCGGATTCTATGGAATCATCGCGGGGGTCCTCCACCCGCCCGTCCGCTCGATGCCCACCCGGCAGCCGCTCGATTTCAACGCCTACGCGCTGATGATCGTGCTGACGATGCTGTGGGGCATGCAGCAGGTCGCGATCAAGCTCGCCGCGCACGG
>JBKBSH010000012.1:0-16873 GCA_046291795.1 Burkholderiaceae bacterium
GCGGCCGCGCTGCCGAGGTGATCGTCGACGGCGACCGCGTCTACTGCGTGCGCCGGCGCGAGCGCGTCGACGAACTCTTCGCGGGCGAGTCGGTGCTGCCCTGAGGCGCCGGCCGGCGGGCGTTCACCCACCGGACCACGCGAACGCCCAGCAGCAGTCCGACGATCAGCGCGTAGACGGTCGGCTGCGCGAAGTCGTTTTTCCCGGCCTTGTGCCACCAGTAGTGGACGATCGCGAGCAGCGCGATGACGTACACGAGCCGGTGCAGCCGCTGCCAGTTGCGTCCGCCGAGCCGCCGGGCCATCGCGTTGGTCGAGGTGGCCGCGAGCGGAATCAGCAGCGCGTAGGCGGCGAAGCCCACGGTGATGAAAGGCCGCTTGGCGATGTCCTTGACGATCGCTGCCCAGTCGAAGGCGAGGTCGATGCCGGCCACCGCGATTAAATGCAGGGTCGCGTAGAAGAACGTGAACAGCCCGAACATGCGCCGCAGCCGCACCACCCACGCCCAGCCGGTCGCCCAGCGCAGCGGCGTCACCGCGAGCGTTATGCACATAAGCACCAGCGTCCAGGTGCCGAGCGAACGCACGACGAACTCGACGGGATTGGCGCCGAGCCCATCGGTCGCAGCGAGCCAGACCAGCCGCGCGAACGGCGCGAGTGCGAGCACGAACAGCATGCCGCGCACGCGCGTGAAGGTCGACGCCGGCAGCGCCGCCGGTACGCGCGCGATCAACGGCGCCGCTCGCGCGTCGGCTGCCTGCCGCATCAGTAGAACTTCTGCAGGTCCATGCCCGCGTACAGCGACGCAACCTGTTCGGCGTAGCCGTTGAACATCAGGGTCGGCCGTCGCCTGGTGAAGAGGCCGTCCTCGCCGAGGCGGCGCTCGGTGGCCTGGCTCCAGCGCGGATGGTCGCGCGTCGGGTTGACGTTCGAGTAGAAGCCATATTCGTTCGGCGCCGACTTCTGCCAGCTATTCAGCGGCTGTTTCTCGACGAAGCGGATCCGCACGATCGACTTCGCGCTCTTGAAGCCGTACTTCCACGGTACGACGACGCGAACCGGCGCGCCGTTCTGGTTCGGCAGCACTTCGCCGTACAGGCCGAACGCGAGAAGCGTCAACGGATGCATCGCCTCGTCGAGCCGCAGCCCCTCGGTGTACGGCCAGTCGATCACCGGCGAACGCAGCCCGGGCATCTGCTTCGGGTCGGCGAGCGTCGTGAACTCGACGAACCTGGCGTTGCCGGTCGGCTCGACGCGCCTGATCAGCTCGGCGAGCGGATAGCCGACCCACGGCACAACGGCAGACCACGCCTCGACGCAGCGCAGCCGGTACACGCGATCCTCGAGGGGCGCGAGCTTCAGCAGCTCGTCGACGTCGAACGTGCGCGGCTTCTTCACCTCGCCTTCGACGCGAACGGTCCACGGCCGCGTGCGCAGCAGCTTCGGCGCGTACTTCGCCGGGTCGTCCTTCTCGGTACCGAACTCGTAGAAGTTCACGTACTCGGTGATCAGCTTCAACGGCGTGGGCTTTTCCATCGTCGAGTATGGCCCGGGCCTTGCCGGCAGCTTGCGCGCGTCGGCCGGTTGCGTCGAACCCCGCGGCGCGGCGACCGCCAGCCCCGCGGCCGCCGCAGCCTGCAGCAGTTCACGCCGGCGCAGCCACACGCTGCGCGGCGTGATTTCGGACGGTGCGATATCGCGCGGGGTGTTCCAGCGATTTCGGGTCATCGGCATCGGCAGATCAGAGGATGAGCGGTGTCATTCGCGGGGGTTCAGTCGTCGCGGCGGTCCAAAGCTTACGTCTGACCGGCGTCCGCCCCCGGCGTTCCCGCCGCTACAATGCAGCAACGCCGGATCCCGCCTCGGGGCCGGCGTTTTTTGCGCCCGCACCGAAACCGGGGGTGACGAATGCACATCGAACACGAGGTCAAACTCGACTACCACGACGTGCTGATCCGTCCAAAGCGCTCGACGCTGACTTCGCGCGCGGATGTGGACATCACGCGCGAGTTCGCCTTCCGCCACGCGCCCGTCAGGTACCGCGGCATCCCGATCGTCGCCGCCAACATGGACACGATCGGAACGTTCGAGATGGCACGCGCGCTCGACCGCTTCGGCCTGTCGACGGCCCTGCACAAGCACTACGCGGTCGAGCAGTACGTCGGGTTCTTCAGCACACTCGAACGCAAGTCGGCCGCGTTTTATTCCATCGGCATCACCCGGGCCGACGAAGAAAAATTCGACCGCGTGATGCAGGCCGCCGGACCCGAAACGATCCAGTACGTCTGCATCGACGTCGCCAACGGCTATCACGAAGCGTTCGCCACCTTCGTTCGGCGCATCCGCGCCGCGTGGCCGCAGCTCGTGATCATGGCCGGCAACGTCGTCACGGGCGAAATGACCGAAGAGCTGATCCTGTCGGGTGCGGACATCGTCAAGGTCGGAATCGGGCCCGGGTCGGTCTGCACGACACGCACAATGACCGGTGTGGGCTATCCGCAGCTTTCCGCGGTGATCGAATGCGCGGACGCCGCGCACGGGCTGGGCGGGTTGATCTGTGCCGACGGCGGCTGCACGACGCCGGGCGACGTGGCCAAGGCGTTCGGCGGCGGCGCCGACTTCGTGATGTTGGGCGGCATGTTCGCCGGACATGCCGAGTCCGGCGGCGAACTGATCGAACGCGGCGGCGAGAAGTTCAAGCGCTTCTACGGCATGAGCAGCAAGGCCGCGATGCAGCGCTATGCCGGCGGCGTGGCCGAATACCGCGCCGCCGAAGGCAGGGAAGTGCTCGTGCCCTATCGCGGCGAGGTCGCCAACACCGTGCAGGAGATCTTGGGCGGTGTTCGCTCGGCGTGCACCTATGTCGGCGCCCGGCGCCTGAAGGAGCTGTCCAAACGCACGACTTTCGTGCGCGTGACGCAGCAGGCCGACGGGATGTTCGGCCGTGGCTCGGCGTCGAGCTAGCGCAGGCCGGCGATGTAGTCCGCGATCGCCTTGATCTCGGCGTCCGAAAGTCGCGCCGCGATCTGCATCATCGGCGCGTTGTTGCGGCGGACACCGTCGCGGAACGCCTTGAGTTGTGTCTCGGTGTACTCGGCGTGCTGGCCCGCGAGCCGCGGATACTGCGAAGGAATGCCGGCGCCGTTCGGGCTGTGGCAGCCCGCGCACGCGGGAACGGCCTTGCCGACGATCCCCGTGCGATAGATCTGCTGGCCGAGCGCCAGCGTATCGCGGTTGCGGGCCGCACCGAGCGCGGGCTTCTGCACGGTCAGGAACGCCGCAACGTCGCGCCGGTCCGCGTCGGACAGCGTCGCGGCGAAGCCTGCCATCACGCTGTTTTCGCGCGCGGGCTTTTGCGCACCGGGCTTGGCCGTGTAGTCGACGAGTTGCTTGATCAGGTAGTCGGCGTGCTGTCCGGCGAGTTTCGGATTGGCGCCGATCGTCGAATTGCCGTCGGTGCCGTGGCACGCGGCGCACACCTGGGCGACGATCTGCTGACCCTTTGCGGGATCCGGTTTCGGGACCGCCTTGTCCTGCGCGTACCCGCCTTGCGCCGCAGCCAGCGCGAAGACCGTCATCACCACGAAGCGGCGACCCATCGTCGAAATCATCGAAATGCCTTCGTCGTCTTATTTGAACTTCCGGACCGGCGCGCGAGCCCCCGCGCTGCGCGCCGCGATCCGCGCGAGGCATTCCGCGCGCACACGCGGGCCCACCTGCGCCGGCCGCGTATTCTACTCAACTCGCCCGTCGGGTCCGCCGCGCGGCGATCCGATTCGCTTCCGCCCGACCGTGCCGATCCACCGCTTCGACGCTGCGCGCTTCGCGACATCCGTCGCCGACCTGTCGGAACTGAACGCCGCGCCGCTGGCGATGGTGCCCGAGGTCGCCTTCGTCGGCCGATCGAACGCGGGCAAGTCGAGCACGATCAACGCGTTGACGGGTCGGCGCAGGCTCGCTTTTTCGGCCAAGACGCCGGGCCGCACGCAGTTGCTGAACTTCTTCGCGCTCGTCTCGCACGACGCCGGGCGCGAAACGACGCTGGGGTATCTCGTCGATCTGCCCGGCTACGGCTTCGCGAAAGTCGACGCCGACACGCGCGCGCGCTGGGACCGGCTGGTCGGCGGTTATCTTCATACTCGGCGGATGCTGCGCGGCGTGGTGCTGGTCATGGATGCGCGCCACCCGCTGAAGCCCGCCGACGAAGAACTCCTCGGTTGGCTCGCGGCCCGCGCCGACGCGCGCACGCTGCGCGTGCACGTGCTGCTGAACAAGGCCGACCAGTTGCGCGCAGTTCAACGCGGTGCCGCGGTCGCGTGCGTCGAGCGGCGTGCCGCGGATCTGCCGATGCCGGTTTCGGTGCAGCTTTTTTCCGCGGTCAAGCGCGAAGGCATCGAAGAACTGCGCGCTGCGATCGACGAGATGCTCGCGCGTTGATGCGCGATCGCGCGCGTATCATGAGCGGTCAAAAAGAAGCCCCGAGAATGCCGGGGCGGAACGCCTTGTCTTGAAGGCACCCGCTCAGGGAGGAGAAGCGGGAGACGGCGGAACGACCGCCGCCTGAGCGCAAATCTATCGAAGTCAACTTGCCACGCCGACTGGGATTTACCCGAATGCAGATCCTTGGCCGCTTCCCGTCCGTACGTATGCGCCGCATGCGGCGCGATGACTTTTCGCGCCGGCTGATGCGCGAGCACCGGCTGAGCGTCGACGATCTGATCTACCCCGTGTTCGTGCTCGACGGCAAGGGCCGCCGCGAAGCGGTCGCGTCGATGCCGGGCGTCGAGCGTCTGTCGCTCGATCTGCTGCTGCCGGTCGCCGAAGAATGCGTGCAATTGGGCATCCCGGTGATGGCGCTGTTCCCGGTGATCGAGCAGTCGCGCAAGACGGCCGACGGCCGCGAAGCGACCAATCCCGAAGGGCTGGTGCCGCGCGCGGTGCGCGAGCTGAAGTCGCGCTTCCCGGAACTCGGGCTGCTCACCGACGTTGCGCTCGATCCGTACACGACGCACGGGCAGGACGGACTCATCGACGAAACCGGGTACGTGCTGAACGACGAGACGGTCGAGGTGCTCAAGCGGCAGGCGCTGGTTCAGGCGCAAGCCGGCGTCGACATCGTCGCGCCCAGCGACATGATGGACGGCCGGATCGGCGCGATCCGCGCCGCGCTCGAAGGGGCGGGCCAGATCCATACGCGGATCATGGCGTACAGCGCCAAGTACGCGAGCGCCTTTTACGGACCATTCCGCGACGCGGTCGGCTCGCAAGCCAATCTGGGCAAGGCCGGCAAGGCCGTCTACCAGATGGATCCGGCCAACACCGACGAGGCGCTGTGGGAGGTCGGACTCGATCTGGCCGAAGGTGCCGACATGGTGATGGTCAAACCCGGGATGCCGTACCTGGACATCGTGCGTCGTGTGAAGGAGACGTTCAAGGCGCCGACTTTCGCGTACCAGGTCAGCGGCGAATACGCGATGCTGAAGGCGGCCGCCGCCAACGGCTGGCTCGACGAGGGCAAAGTCGTTTCCGAGGCGCTGCTGGCGTTCAAGCGCGCCGGCGCCGACGGTGTGCTCACCTACTTCGCCCTGCAGGTCGCACGTTCGCTGAAGCAGGGCGGGTAAGCGCGGCGGATGGAGGCGATTCACGTTCTGCCCGACCAGGCGCGGCGCCTGCAGGAGGTTCCGCAGGCTCCGTGCGACGCCGGTTTCGTGTGGCTCGACGTCCCGCACGAGGAATTCGCCGCCGACCCCGAGCTGCAGCGCGAGACGATGGCGCGGCTTGCCGGCGGCGCGCGCGTGTTCGACCTGCACCTGCGGGACGCCGTCAACCTGCAGCACCCGTCGTTCTTCGACTCGACGGGCGATTACGACATGCTGGTGTTCCGCAGGCTCGCGCCCGGCGAATCGCAGCCGCTCGCCGAAATCGAGCAGCCGCGCGGCGCGCGCGGCAGGCCGCGCCGCTTGCAGGAGATCGTCACGCGACCCGTGACCTTTTTCGTCTTCGACCGGCTTCTCGTGACGGTACGCGACGCGCCGTCGCGCACGATCGATCAGGTGCGGCACCGTCTGCTCGAGTTCCGCGCCCGCGCTGCGCAAAAAGGCGGCGCGGCGTTCAACGGCGAAGCGTCTGCCGCGCGCCTGCCGCAGCGACCCGAGGAACTGATGTTGCGGCTTCTGAACGGCATGGTCGACCGTTACCTGGAGCTGCGCCAGCCGCTGACCGAAAAGCTCGACCGCTGGCAGCGCGAACTGCTCGACCCGCGCCGGCCGTTCGCCGACTGGTCCGCGCTGCTCGACGCGCGCATCGAGATCCGCAAGCTCGAGAACCTGTGCGAGGAACAGCACGACGCGCTGCAGGAACTGCGCGACAGCTACCTCGATTCGACGCCACAGCCGAAGCACAGCGACGCCTATCTGGTTCGCGTCGCCGACGTGATCGACCACGTGAAGCGCGTGCACACGCACGCGCGCCGGCTGGAAAACTCGCTCGAAACCGCCGTGCAGCTTCACTTCTCCGCGACCGCGCACCGGACCAACCAGATCGTGCGACTGCTGACGGTGATCACCGCGGTGTTCGCGCCGCTGACGCTCATCACCGGAATCTTCGGAATGAACTTCGAAACGATGCCGCTCGTGCAGCGGCACGACGGCTTCTGGCTCGCGATCGCCGCGATGAGCCTGCTCGCGGTCGTGCTGCTCGCCGTATTCTGGACGCAGCGGATGCTGTCCGACCGGCCGTCGCGGTTGCGCCGCTGGTGGCGACAGCGCTGGCTGCGCGGCGATGCGGGCGCGGCGCGTCCGATCTCGGCGCCCTGACTCGGTCCGCAGGGTCGGGGAATAACGAGTATTTACGCCGTGTCGTCCGCGCGCAGAATCTCCTTGTGATCCGCCTGACCGCAAACCCGATGGGTGCACGACGCGCATCCACGCTGGCGCTCGCGCTGCTGCTCGCCGTTGCACACGCACGGGCATGGGCCCAGGTCGAATTGAAGCCGTGGACCGGCGCGCCGGTCGCGCCGCCGATCGAGCTGAACACGCTCGACGGCACGCCGCTCGCGCTCGCCGACCTCAGGGGCAAAGTCGTCGTGGTCAACTTCTGGGCGACGTGGTGCGAACCCTGCGTCGAGGAGATGCCGTCGATGCAACGCTTGCGTGAGAAGCTGCGCGGCGAGCCGTTCGAGATCCTCGCGGTCAATTACCAGGAAGGCGCTCCGCGAATTCGCGCGTTTCTGCAGAAAATCCCGGTCGACTTTCCGATCGTGCGCGACACCGACGGCAGCGTCGCGCGCGCGTGGAACGCCCGCGTGTTTCCGAGCAGTTACGTGATCGGCGCAGACGGGCGGATCCGCTACGCGCTCGTCGGCAGCATCGACTGGTCGGCGCCCGAGGTCGAAAACACCCTTCGGAAACTGATGCCGAGCGCTCGCACGCGCTGACGCGTTCCTATAATCGGCTCGCGCTGCGCGAGCACGGGCGCCCATCCTGCGAATGCGCATTGCGCAGCCGCCACGCATCCCGGCGCATTTGCGCCCGCCACGGGAGATGCCATGACCCTTGCACTCCGTCTGACCCGGCCGTCGAGCCGCTCGCTCGCGAGGATGAGCCACTCCGCTGCGCTCGCCCGCCGTCCGTGCCGCCATGCGGTCGCGCGTCGGTAGACGTGCTACTTCCAGGAGATCCCGATGAAACGCCGCACCCTGCTCAAAGCCGTTCCCGCCTCGACGCTGATCGCCGCGGTTCCGGTCGCCGCCCGCGCCCGTTCGAGCGCCTGGCGGACGTTCGAAACCATCGCGCGCCTCGAAATCACCGAAACGAAAGGCCAGGTCCGGGCCTGGATGCCGCTGCCGCTCGCGAACGACACCGACTACTTCAGGACGCTCGCCAACAGTTGGCGCGGCAACGCGGAGAGCGTCGAGATCGTCTACGAACCGACCTACCGCGCAGCGATGGTCTCGGCCCGGTTCAAGCCCGGCGAGGCGCAGCCGGTCATCGAGGTCGTCAGCCGATTTGCGTTGCGCGAGCGAAATGTCGAGCTGAAACCGGGCGCAGGCATGCTTGCCACCCGCGAGGAACAGGCGCTGTACCTGAAGCCCACCGAGTTGATGCCGCTCGACGGCATCGTCAAGAAGACCGCCGACGAGATCACCCGGGGCGCACGCACCGACATCGACAAGGCGCGCGCGATCTACGAATGGACCGTCGAGAACACCTTCCGCGATCCGAAGACGCGCGGCTGCGGCATCGGCGACGTCAAGGCCATGCTCGAGAACAAGGCGCTCGGCGGCAAGTGCGCCGATCTGAACGCGCTGTTCGTCGCGCTGTGCCGTGCCGCCGGCGTTCCGGCGCGCGACGTCTACGGAATACGCGTGGTCGAGTCGCCGCGCGGCTACAAGAGCATGGGCAAGCTCGGCGACGTCACCAAGGCGCAGCACTGCCGTGCCGAGTTCTACGCGCAGGGCATCGGCTGGGTGCCGGTCGACCCCGCCGACGTGCGCAAAGTCCTGCTCGAGGAGCGTCCGAATCTCACGCTCAACGACGATATCGTCGAGCGGATGCGAACGTTCCTGTTCGGCAACTGGGAAGGCAACTGGCTCGCGTACAACTATGCGCACGACGTGAAGCTGCCGGATTCCAAAGGGGCGCCGGTGCCTTTCCTGATGTATCCGCAAGCCGAAACCGCCGACGGCCGGCTCGACAGCCTCGATCCCGACAACTTCAAGTACCGGATCGTTTCGCGCGAGCTGACCGCCTGACGCGCGCGCAGCGCGCCGGCTTCACGCGCCGCCGCGCCGCAGCCGGCGCAGTTCGCGGCCGTCGCGCTTGGTCGGCCTGCCCTTGATCGTCGTCGCCGGCTCGGCGGCGAGCTTGTGTGCCTCGGCGCGACGCGCGCGGCGTTCGACGCTCGCTTCCGTTTCGTCGTACAACATGCGCGCGGCCGACGCGGGTCCGCGTGCCGCCGAGCACGCGCGCACGATCACGTCGATCCGCGTCTCGGCCATCTGAATCTCGACGCGATCGCCGATGCGCGGCTCGCGCGCAGGCTTGACCCGCTCGCCGCCGATGCGCACCCGACCCAGCTCGATCGCCTGCGCTGCGAGCGTGCGCGTCCTGAAAAACCGCGCGGCCCACAGCCACTTGTCGAGGCGGACGCGTGCGGATTCGCTCATGTGGCGATCATAAGCACGGGCGCCACCGCCCCCGACGCAGGCGGCGCGTTGAGTCGAACGGCGCGCGCCGCTAGCCCGGATATTTCACGGGGGACGCGGGAAAACGAGCCGCGCGCAGTGCGCGGCGAGTTTCGAGCGCAGCGGCCATTGCGCGGATGCATGCGGGATGCCGATTGCGTGAGAGGGGCGCAGTCAAAGGCCGGTGGGCCTTTGCGAGCACTTGAGCGCAAGATGGCCGGCCCGGCGCCGCGCAAGCCTGCGTAGCCCCGACGGTACAAATTGGATCGGCACCCGCCGGGCCCAAACTGCCGATTCACCGAGACGCAACGCATGCGGGGGCGACCTCGTGAAATATCCGCGCTAGTATTCGCTAGGGTTCACCGATCAGGAGGCCAACATGCGCCGCAACCTCGCCCGCGCGCTGCTCGCGGCGACCGCCCTGGCGAGCACCGCACCCGTGCTCGCCCAGCAGACCGTCACCGTGATCACTTCGTTTCCCAAGGAGCTGACGGCCGCGTACAAGAGCGCGTTCGAGAAGCGCAACCCCGACATCAAGCTCGAGATCCTGAACAAGAGCACGATCGCTTCGATCGCCTTCGTGCGCGAGACGGCCGCGGGCCAGCGGCCCGACGTGTTCTGGGCGAGCGCGCCCGACGCGTTCGAGGTGCTCAAGCGCGACAACCTGCTCGTCGCCGCAGCCGACGTCGACAACCCGAAGATCCCGGCGAAGATCGGCAACTACCCGATCAACGACCCGAAGGGCTTCTACAAAGGCCAGGCGCTCGCGGGCTACGGGATCATGTACAACACGCGCTACCTGAAAGCGAACAAGCTCAGCCCGCCGAAAGAGTGGAGCGACCTGCTCGGCAGCGAATGGTTCGGCCACGTGGCGATGACCTCGCCGTCGCGCTCCGGCACGATGCACCTGACCGTGGAGACGATCCTGCAGGGCGAAGGCTGGGACAAGGGCTGGGAGACGATCCTGCGCATGGCTGGCAACAGCGCGCAGATCACCGAGCGCAGCTTCGGCGTGCCGGACGGCATCAACAACGGCCAGTTCGGCGCCGGCCCGGTGATCGACTTCTTCGGGCTCGCAGGAAAGTACTCGGGCTTTCCGGTCGAGTTCGTCTATCCGACGCTGACCTCGATCGTTCCGGCCAACATCGCGCTGGTCGCGGGTGGCAAGAATCCCGCGGGCGCCAAGCGCTTCGTCCAGTTCGCGCTGAGTCAGGAAGGACAGGAGATCCTGCTCGATCCGAAGATCTCGCGGCTGCCGGTGCTGCCGTACAACGCTTTCGGCGGCAAGATTCCGCCCGGCTATCCGGACCCGCAGGCGATCGCCAAGCGCAGCAAGGTGCAGTTCAACGCGGATCTTTCGGAGGATCGCTACGCGATCGTTCAGGCGCTGTTCGACCAGACGATCACGTTCCGGCTCAAGGAGCTGCAGGCGGCGACGAGAGCGATCCACGACGCGGAGGCGAAGCTCGCGGGCAAGAGCCACGCGCCGGCGCGCGAGCTGCTGAACCAGGCGAAAGCGCTCGCGTTCACGCCGGTGCTTTCGGGACAGATCGCCGGACAGCCCGACTTCCAGAAGCTGTTCGCGTCGAACAAGAAGGAGGTCGACGTCTCGCGCAAGATCACCGCGCTCGAGGAGCAGTGGAACAGCAAGGCGCGCGCCAACTACGAGCGCGCGCTCGAGCTGGCGAAACAGGCCGCAGCGGCGGTGAAGTAGCGTTGCGTCGAAGACGGTATCGCTCGCCCCGCCCCGGTTTCGCGCTGCGGGTTCGGGCGAGGGTGCGCCGCTACGCGGTCACCGAGCGCGTCGAGACAACCCCCGCATGAGCACTGTCGCCGCGCCGACACCGTTTCGCCGTGCCGCCCGCACGTGGCTGCGCACGCGCTTCAACGCGGGCTGGAGCACGCTCGCGCTCGCCGCGGGCGTGCTCGGCTTTCTGCTGCTGCTGCTGCTCGTCCCCGTCGGCACCGTGTTCGTGACGGCGTTTCGCGACGCCGACGGCGCGTTCACGCTCGGGCACTTCGGTTCGTTCTTCGGCGTTTCGCTGATGCGCGAGGCGTTCGGCAACTCGTTGTACGTCGCCGCCGCCAGCGTCGCGATCGCGTCGCTCGTCGCGGTACCGCTCGCGTACATCACCGTGCGCTTCGAGTTCCGCGGCGCGGCTCTGATTCAGACGCTCGGCGTCCTGCCGCTGATCATGCCGCCTTTCGTCGGTGCGGTGGCGATGCAGTTGATCTTCGGCCGCAACGGCTCGGTGAACCTGCTGCTCGACGAGTACCTCGGTTTCACGCTGCCGCTGATGCAGGGGCTTGCAGGGGTGATCTTCGTCGAAAGCCTGCACTACTTCCCGTTCATCCTGATGAACCTGGTCGTCGCGCTGCGCGCGATCGACAGCGCGATGGAGGAAGCAGCGCTGAACCTGGGCGCCAAGGGTTGGCGGCTGTTCCGCCGCGTCGTCTTCCCGCTCGCACTTCCCGGCTACATCGCCGGCGCCGCGCTCGTGTTCATCAAGGTGTTCGACGATCTGGGCACGCCGCTCGTGCTCGGGCAGACCAATCTGCTCGCGCCCCAGGCGTACCTGCGCGTCACGCAGGTCGGGATCGAGGACCCGATCGGCTACGTGATCGGCGTCATCCTGATCGGTTTCTCGATCGTCGCGCTGTGGCTGTCGATCCGCGTGATGAAGGGCAAGGAGTATTCGACGCTGCAGAAGGGCGGCACCGGCATCGCGCGCCGCCGGCTCGAGCGCTGGGAAGCGGCCGTCGCGTATGCGGGCATCGCCTTGGTGCTCGCCGTCGTGCTGTCGCCGCACCTCGGACTGCTGATCCTGTCGTTTGCGCGCGTGTGGAGCTTTTCTGTACTGCCGGAGGCGTGGACGCTGGCGCATTACGCGACGGTATTCGGCGACTCGGCGCACATGATCGGGAACACCCTGCTGTACTGCGGGCTGGCGGGGCTGATCGACGTCGTCCTCGGCGTCGCGATCGCCTACCTGATGCTGCGCACGAAACTGCCGGCGCGCCAGTGGCTCGACTTCGTCGCGACGGCGGCGATCGCCGTTCCGGGGCTGGTGCTCGCGATCGGCTATCTGCGCACGTTCCAGCACCTTCAGATCGCGGGCCTACCGGTCACGCAGACGTGGGTGCTGATCATGCTGGCGCTCGCGGTGCGGCGCATGCCGTACGCGCTGCGCTCGTGCGTGGCCGCGCTGCAGCAGATCAACGTCCATCTCGAAGAAGCCGCCGAGATGCTCGGCGCCACACGGTGGCGCGCGGTGCGCCGCGTCGTGATCCCGCTGATGGCCGGCGGCATCCTGGCCGGCTTCGTGTCGAGCTTCATCACCGCCGCGGTCGAACTGTCCGCGACGATCCTGCTCACGGCGCAGGAATCGCACGCGCCGATGAGCTACGGCATCTACCTCTACATGCAGTCGGTCGCCGGCCGTGGACCGGGCGCCGCACTCGGCGTGCTGGCGGTGGCGATCGTCGCGCTCGGCACGTACCTGTCGCATCGGCTGGTCGAGCGGGCGAACACGACCGCGCGGAACGCACGATGAAGAAAGTCGCCGTCGAGTGCATCCACATCGGCCTGGCCTACGGAAAGAACCAGGTGCTGAAGGACGTCACGCTGAAGATCGAGCCGGGCGAGTTCTTCGCGCTGCTCGGACCCTCGGGCTCGGGCAAGAGCACGCTGCTGCGCCTGATCGCGGGTTTCAACCGGCACAACCAGGGCCGGCTGCTCGTCGACGGGCGGGACATCACGGGCGTGCCGCCGCACGCACGCAACATCGGCATGGTGTTCCAGAGCTACGCGCTGTGGCCGCACATGACGGTGTTCGACAACGTCGCTTTCGGGCTCGTCGAGCGCCGGCTGCCGCGCGCCGAGATCAAGCGCCGCGTCGGGGAGGCGCTGACGCTCGTCGGGCTTGCCGAGTACGCGCAGCGCAGGCCGCACCAGCTTTCGGGCGGGCAGCAGCAGCGCGTGGCGCTCGCGCGCACGATCGTCATCGAGCCGCAGGTGCTGCTGCTCGACGAGCCGCTGTCGAACCTCGACAAGAAGCTGCGCGAACAGATGCGGCAGGAGCTGCTGCGGCTGCAACGGCAGCTCGGCATCACGACGATCTTCGTCACGCACGACCAGGAAGAGGCGATGACCACCGCCGACCGCATGGCCGTCCTCGATGCCGGCGTGCTGCAGCAAGTCGGCACGCCCGCGGAGCTGTTCGACCATCCGGCGAATGCCTTCGTTGCCGGTTTCGTCGGCACCGCGAACCTGCTGCGCGGCGAGGTCGAAGCGCGCAACGGGCGACTCGTGTTCAAGTCCGAAGGCGTGGGCGAGTTGAGATTGCCGGCGTCCGCGAACGCGCCGATGACCGGCCACGCGACGCTGACCTTCCGCCCGCACACGACCCTGCTCGAAGCGCGCGAGCGCGCGGTCAGCGCCGCGGACGACGGGCGAACGATCTGGCTCGATGGCGAGATCGCCTCCGCCGAGTTCCTCGGCGAGTTCACGCGCTACCGCGTTCGCGCCGGCAGCGCGGAGCTGACCGCCGATCGGCCGCATCTTGCTGGGCAGCCGACGCTGGCGGTCGGCACCGCGGTGCGGATGGGCATCGATGCGTCGCAGATCCGGTGTCTGCGCGGGTGATCGCGCGAAGCTGCGCCGCGCCGACGCCCGGGCCCGCTTCAATTCCGTGCGGACTCGTCGACATCCGTCGGTCCGGGCGACGGCTCGTCGCCGCTTGCGCGGTCTTCGTCCTCCCACGCGTACCGCTTCCGCGGTGTCACGTCGAGCCGGCGCAGCGCGAACGCAGCCGCGACGCCGATCAGCGCGGCCGCGAGATGCGTCTCCCACGACACCGGCTCGCGCGTCGGCAGCACGCCCCAGGCAAGCGATCCGTACATGAAAGCGACGACGAGCGACGCGGCGATCGCGCGGCGGTCGCGACGCAGCAAGCCGGCGACGAACACGTAGGCGACGAGGCCGTACACGAGGCCGCTCGCGCCGAGGTGGGCGGCGTCGCGACCGAACAGCCAGACGGCGACGCCCGGTCCGAGGTACACCGCGGGCAGGACGCTCAGTGAAGCACTCGGATAGAGAAACAGCATCGCGGTGCCGGCGACCGCGAGCGGCGCGGTGTTGGCGACGAGGTGCGCGAAGCCACTATGCACCAGCGGCGCCGAGAGGATGCCGAGCGCGCCGGCGAGTTGCCGCGGACGGACGCCGAACGGCGCGGGGTCCAGATCCGCCGCCCAGTTCATCCCGTGGATCAGCCACAGCAGCGCGACGAACCCGAGCGTGAGTCGGGCGGCGAGCCGGAAGTGCGCGCGCACGTGCGCCGAGCCGGAGAACGCGGGGTCGGGAACGTCGATGTGCATGGGCCCACAGAATAGCCTTCGCCGTGCGAACGACGCCGCCGACATCGATGCCGCGCGACGGCGGCACCGGGGAGCCAGGGAACCGCGGTGTCGTCGCCGGCCCAACCGGGTATCTTTCCGGCATGCCGATCCGCGTCGAATGCTACGCCGGCTATCGCGGCGAACAGGAGCCGGTCGCGTTCTGGCTGGGCGATCGGCGGCTCGTCGTCCGTGCGATCCTCGACCGCTGGTTCGCACCGACGCAGCGCTGGTTCCGCGTCGATGCCGACGACGGGCACGTCTACGTGCTTCGTCACGACGAGCCGAGCGGCGAATGGGAGATCGCCGCGTTCACGCGCGGCGCAGGCTAGCGCCGCGCGCGAGTCACGCCGTCAGCGGCGGCTGCGTTTCGTCGTCGACCCAGCGCAGGTAGGGCGCGTACCCGGTGACGACGGGTAGCGCGATGATCTCCGGGACCGTGTACGGGTGAAGCTGGCGGATCGCCTCTTCGACCGCCGGGTAACGTTCGCGCGTGCACTTGATCAGCAGCGGAATCTCGCTCGCTTCTTCGATGACGCCGCGCCAGCGGTAGATCGAGTCCACCGGCGCAAGCCGGTTCACGCAAGCCGCCAGCCGGCTTTCGACGAGCGCGCGTGCGATGCGGTCGGCCACTTCTTCGTCGGGGCAGTTGGTGAGGACGACGACGATCTCGGGCATGGGCTCTCCTGGCAATCCCGTGGCCGTGCGCATCACCCGAAGGACAAGGCCCGCTGTCGCGGGCCTCGAGATCGGACGGGCGCGTTCGTGTCTGCGACGGGGTTAGCTCGCCGACTCGGCCGACCCTTCTTCGGCCTTGGGCTCCGGTCGATCGACGAGTTCCATCAGGGCCATCGGCGCATTGTCCCCCACCCGGAATCCGAACTTCAGGATGCGGGTGTAGCCGCCGTTGCGGTTCTTGTAGCGCGGGCCGATCTCGTTGAACAGTTTGACCACCATCTCGCGGTCGCGCAGGCGGTTGAATGCGAGCCGCCGGTTGGCGAGCGTGGGTTCCTTGCCGAGCGTGATCAGCGGCTCGATGACCTTGCGCAGCTCCTTGGCCTTGGGCAGCGTGGTCTTGATGACCTCGTGCCGGAGCAGCGAGTTCGACATGTTGCGGAACATCGCCAGCCGGTGGCTGGTCGTGCGGTTCAGTTTCCGCAGTCCGTGACGGTGACGCATCGTTGTTCCTTTCGATCTTCGGTCGATCCGACTCTTCGATCCCTGCGCGGGCGGGTCGGTTGGCGTTCAGGGCGGCCGGTTTGGCCGGCCCAGTTGGCGGCCGGTTCCGGCGCGCGCCTACTTCTCGAGGCCCGGGGGTGGCCAGTTCTCCAGCTTCATGCCAAGGGTGAGCCCGCGCGCGGCGAGAACCTCCTTGATCTCGTTCAACGACTTGCGGCCGAGGTTCGGCGTCTTCAGCAGCTCGTTTTCGGTGCGCTGGATCAGATCGCCGATGTAGTAGATGTTCTCGGCCTTCAGGCAGTTCGCGGAGCGCACGGTCAGCTCGAGATCGTCGACCGGGCGCAGCAGGATCGGATCGACCTGCGGCGCTGCGCGTGCGGCGGCGATCGGCTCGGCCGTGCCCTCCAGCTCGCCGAACACCCGGAGCTGGTCCATCAGGATACGGGCAGACTGGCGGACGGCTTCCTCGGGTGTGATCGCGCCGTTGGTCTCGATCGTCATCACGAGCTTGTCCAGATCCGTGCGCTGCTCGACGCGCGCGCTCTCGACCGTGTACGAGACCCGCTTGACCGGCGAGAACGATGCGTCCATCACGATGCGACCGATCGTCTTGCTGTGATCGTCGCGGAACGCGCGGACGTTGCCCGGCACGTAGCCGCGGCCCTTCTCGACCTTGATCTGCATCTCGAGCCGGCCGCCCTGCAGGTGCGCGATCACATGGTCCGGGTTGATGATCTCGACGTCGTGCGGCAGCTCGATGTCGCCGGCGGTGACGATGCCTTCGCCTTCCTTTTTCAGCGTCAACGACACCTCGTCGCGGTTGTGCAGCTTGAAGACGACGCCCTTGAGGTTCAACAGCAGGTCGACGACGTCCTCGCGAACGCCGTCGACGGTCGAGTACTCGTGGACGACGCCGGCGATCTGCGCCTCGGTCGGCGCGTAGCCGACCATCGACGACAGCAGAATGCGGCGCAGCGCGTTGCCGAGCGTGTGCCCGTAGCCCCGTTCGAACGGTTCCATCGTGACGATCGCCGCGTTGGGTCCGATCGACTCGACTTCGATCGCGCGCGGTTTGAGCAATGCAGTAGCGGTCATTGACGTTCCCTTTTCAATACC
>JBKBSH010000128.1:0-6023 GCA_046291795.1 Burkholderiaceae bacterium
GCTCGGGCTCGGCCACGCGGTGCTGTGCGCCGAACAGGTCGTCGGCGACGAACCCTTCGCGGTGATCCTCGCCGACGACCTGATCGACGCCAACCCGGGCGTCACCGCGCAGCTCGTCGAAAGCTACCGGCGCACCGGTGCGTCGGTGCTGGCGATCGAAGACGTGCCGCGCGCGGACACGCGCAAGTACGGCATCGTCGCGACCGAGCCGATGAACAGGCTCGAAGAACGCGTCACGCGCATGGTCGAAAAACCGCGGCCCGAAGAAGCGCCCTCGACGCTCGCGGTGGTGGGCCGCTACGTGCTGCGCCCCGAGGTCTTCACCGAGCTGGCGACCACACCGCGCGGCAGCGGCGGCGAGATCCAGTTGACCGACGCGATCGCGCGCCGCGTGGCGCGCGGCGAGGTGATCGCGCGGCGGTTCGAAGGCACGCGCTACGACTGCGGGTCGAAGGAGGGATTCCTGCGGGCCAACATCGCGTTCGGGCGCAAAGGCGGGTTGATCGACTGAGCATGTCGCCGGCGCGCCGCTCGACGACTACACGGCGGCCGACGCCGACGCGTGCATCGAATGCGCGGACCGCATCCTCGACTGGCTCGATGCTCTCGCTGCCCGCTGATGCGCGCGACCGCGCCGAGCGCATCGCGCGCGTGCGCTGCTATCTGGCCGCGCTCGGGTTGAACCGCTATCGGGCGATCGTATTCGGCTCGGTCGGGCGCGGCGACTTCACGGCCGAAAGCGACACGGATCTGCTCGTCGTCAGCGACGATCTGCCGGCGGACCCGCGCGCGCGTCTGGATCTGCTGTTTTCCGCGCGCGACATCGCGCCCGAAGTGGAACCGATCGGCTGGCGCGAGGACGACTGGCGCCGGCGCGAGCTCGCCGGCGATCCTTTCATCGCGGTGCTGACGCGCGAGGGGCTGGAGGTGAGCGGCTGAGCGGCGTTTGCCTCGCCGCGCAAGCGTGCGTGGTCGCAGGCAACGCCGGCGCGTCAACACCGCGTTCGAGCGCGAGAGCAGGTTGATCGACCGGGGGCGGTGCTTGGGGCCACCGCGCAGGTCCCGAGTACGATTCGCGCCCTGCTGCGTGTGGACCATGTGAAGGCCGCTCCGCAGTCCGCCAGCGAAATGCCGTCATGCCCAGCCTGCCCTTATTGCGTTTCCTCCGTACGATGCGCCATCTGCGGGCTCAGCAGATCGCGTACCGGCTGCTGTACCGACTGAGTTCGCCGCGTGTCGGGGGCGCCGCAGGGGTCGGGCGCCGCTCATGGCGGGGCCGTTGGCGACAGCCGGTGCTACTCGCGCCGATGTTGACGCCGCCTCTGACCTTCGAGTTATTGGGCGAGCGCGGTCCTTTGCGCGACCCTCGCTCATGGAACGATCCGTCCCGCGCCAAGTTGTGGCTGTACCACCTGCACTATCTGGACGATCTGAATGCGCAAGGTTTCGAGACGCGGGCCGCGGCGCACGTCGAACTCGTCGCGCGCTGGATTGCCGACAATCCGCCGGGGCACGGGGTCGGCTGGGAGCCTTACCCGTTGTCGCTGCGCATTGTCAATCTCGTGAAGTGGCTCGATCGGCAGCCCACCATCGAACAGCGCTGGCTCGACAGCCTGGCGACGCAGGCCGGCGCGCTGACGCAGCGCGTCGAGTACCACCTGCTCGGCAATCACCTGTTCGCCAACGGCAAGGCGCTCGTCTTCGCCGGCGCCTTCCTCGACGGCACGGACGCCGACGGTTGGCTGCGGTGTGGGTTGGCGATCCTCGATCGCGAGATCCCGGAGCAATTTCTGGCCGACGGCGGGCACTTCGAACGCTCGCCGATGTACCACGCGACCCTCACGGCCGACCTGTGCGACCTCGTACAACTTGCGGACGTTTCGGGTTTGCCGGTGTTGCGCGAGAAGCGGGCGGCTTGGGCCGAAGTGCTACCCCGCGCGCTGGGATGGCTCGATGCGATGACGCATCCCGATGGCGAGATCGCACTCGTCAACGATGCGGCATTCGGCATCGCTCCGCGCCCCGCCGACTTGCGTGCGTACGCCGAATCGCTGATCGGCACGATCCCAGCCGCGGGCGCGCGCGACTTCGCGCTGCGGCCACTGGCGGCGAGCGGCTACCTGCGCGTCGACCTGCCGCACGGCGGCGCGGCGATCGTCGATGCCGCCCCGCTCGGTCCCGACTATCTCCCGGCGCACGGCCACGCCGATACGCTTGCGTTCGAACTGAGCTTGTTCGGGCAACGCGTTTTCATCGACTCCGGCACCTCGTGCTACGGCGAGAGCGAAGAGCGTTTGCGCCAGCGCGGCACGGCAGCTCACAACACCGTCACCATCGACGGCGAGAACTCCTCCGAAGTCTGGGGCGGCTTTCGCGTCGCGCGCCGTGCGCGGCCGACGCTGCACGAGGCCAGCGATCGCGACGGCCGTATCGTGATCGACGCCAGCCACGACGGCTATCGGCGCCTGCCGGGCCGCAACGTGCATCGGCGCCGCTTCACGTTCGAGCCCGACGCACTGTGCATCGAAGACGCGATCGAAGGGCCGTTTCGAAGCGCGGCCGCCTACCTGCACCTGCATCCGGACGTTGCGATCGAGGCGATGGACGCGGCTGCGCGCACGGCGCGGCTGCGGCTGGCGGGCGGCCGATTGCTCGACCTCGCCATCAGCGGCGCTTCGCTTTCGGTCGAACCCGGTACGTGGCATCCGCGCTTCGGTACGAGCGTCCCGACTCGGGTGTTCGTACTCGCGTTCGACAGCGCCCACGTCACGACGTCGATGCGCTGGCGCGACGAACCATGAGGCTGCTGGTGCTCAGCTTCTATTTCGCGCCGGATCTGTCCGCCGGCTCGTTTCGCACGACCGCGCTCGTACGCGCGCTCGCCGCGGCCGCGCCGCACGCGCGCATCGACGTGGTCACGGCGCTGCCGAACCGCTATCGCAGCTTCGACGTCGAGGCGCCCGAACACGAAGCGCACGATAACGTGCAGGTCCGCCGATTCGCGCTGCCGGAGCATGCCAGCGGCATGCTCGACCAGTCGCGTGCGTTCGCCTCGTTCGCCGCGCAAGTTCTGCGCCACACGAAAGGGCGCCGCTACGACCTCGTCTACGCCACTTCGTCGCGGCTGATGACCGCGGCGCTCGGCGCGTTTGTCGCGCGCCGCGTCGGCGGCCGTCTTTACCTGGACATTCGCGACATCTTCGTCGACACGATCAGGGATGTGCTGCCGCGCAGCTTGGCGACGCTGGCATACCCCGTCTTCTCCTTGCTCGAGCGTTGGACGATGGACCGCGCCGACCACATCAACCTCGTATCCCCTGGCTTCGCGGAGTACTTTCGGCGGCGCTACCCGCAACGGCGGCTCTCGTTCTTCACCAACGGGATCGACGACGAGTTCGTCGCGGCCGCCGCAGCGCCGACGCCGCCGCGACCAGGACGCAGCGGGCCGGCGACCATCCTGTACGCCGGCAACCTCGGCGAAGGGCAAGGTTTGCACGCTGTCGTCCCGGCGCTGGCGCGTGCGTTGCGCGGTCGTGCGCGCTTTGTGATCATCGGCGACGGCGGCCGTCGCGAGGCGCTTCAGGCGGGCGTGGCCGGGATCGACAACGTCGAAATTCGCGCGCCGGTCAGGCGCGACGCGCTGATCGCCGCGTATCGCGAGTCCGACGTACTGTTCCTGCATCTAAACGATTACGAAGCCTTCCGCAAGGTGTTGCCGTCGAAACTGTTCGAGTACGCGGCGATGGGCAAGCCGATCCTGGCCGGCGTCGCGGGCCAGGCGGCGGACTTCATCCGCAGCGAGATCGAAAACGCGGCCGTGTTCCCGCCGTGCGATGCCGCGCAAGCGGTCGCGGCATTCGATTCGCTCGCAATGCATGACGCACCGCGTCCGGCGTTCGTAAAGAAGTTTGCGCGTTCCCGCATCATGGCGGCGATGGCCGGCGAAATTCTTGAGGTCGCCGCGTGAGCACACGCATCCTCGTGACCGGGGCGACCGGCTTCATCGGCCGCGCGTTGCTGGCGCGATTCGCCGCCGACGGGCAGTCGGTGCGCGCCGCTGTACGAACTGCGGCACCGGATCTCGAGGTCGAGCAGGTTCGCGTCGGCGATCTGGGTCCGGAGACCGCTTGGGATACTGCGCTCGCCGGCTGCGACGCCGTGGTTCACGCCGCCGCGCGGGTACACGTGATGCGAGAGCGCGCCGCCGAGCCGCTGGCGGAGTACCACCGCGCCAACGTCGAAGGCACGGTGCATCTGGCGCGGTGTGCGGCGGCGGCCGGCGTGCGCCGCTTTGTGTTCATCAGTTCGATCAAGGTCAATGGCGAGGAAACGCAGCCGGGACGGCCTTTTCGCGTCGACGATCCGCCATTGCCTGTCGATGCTTACGGCGCTTCCAAACTCCATGCCGAAGAAGGCCTGCGACGCGTCGCAGCCGAAACCGGCATGCAGCTCGTGATCGTCCGCCCGCCGCTCGTGTACGGCCCTGGCGTGAAAGCCAACTTCCTCGCGCTGATGCGGGCGCTGCACCGGGGCGTGCCGATGCCGTTGGGTGCGATCCACAACAAGCGCACGCTGGTCGCGCTCGACAACCTGGTGGACTTGATCGCCGCGTGCGTGAGTCATCCGGCAGCGGCGAACGCGTTGTTTCTCGCCGGCGACGCCGAGGATTTGTCGACGACCGAACTGGCGCGCCGGCTTGCCGCCGCGCTCGGAGTGCGGCCGCGGCTGTTACCCGTACCGGCGCGGCTGTTCGAAGCAGGCGCACGCATCATCGGCGCCGGCGCGCTCGCGCATCGACTGTGCCGCTGCTTGCAGATCGACACCTCCGCGGCGCGCGAGCGGCTCGGCTGGTCGCCGCCGGTGAGCGTGGACGAAGCGCTGCGCCGGACGGCGACGCACTTTCTGCGGACTTCGGCGACGTGATGGTCGTCGCGCTCTCGTTCGCGGTCGCGCTCGTTTCCTGGCTCATGACCGCCGCCGTGCGCCGCTATGCGCTGGCGCGGCGGGTGCTGGATCAACCGAACGAGCGCAGCTCGCACACCGTGCCGACCCCTCGCGGCGGCGGGTTGGCCATCGTCATTGCGTTCTGCGCCGGCCTGCTGTTTCTGGTCTCGAACGGTCAGGTCCAGCCGCGCGGGGCATGGGCGGTCCTCGGCGCCGGTGCGTGGGTTGCGGTCGTCGGTTTCATCGACGATCACCGCCACATCGCCGCGCGCTGGCGGCTGCTTGCGCACTTCGTCGCCGCGGGCTGGGCGCTTGCCTGGCTCGGCGGATTGCCGGTGCTGCGGCTGGCGGGAGCGACGCTCGACCTCGGCGTTGCGGGCTCGGCGCTGGCCGCCGTCTTCCTGGTGTGGCTGCTGAACCTCTACAACTTCATGGACGGCATCGACGGCATCGCCGGGGTAGAGGCGATCACGGTCGCACTTCCCGGCGCGGCGCTTTGGTGGCTTGCCACAGGATCAGCGGACGCGGTCGTGCCGGTGCTTGTCGCCGCGGCCGCGCTTGGCTTTTTGCCGTGGAACTTCCCGCCGGCGCGCATCTTCATGGGTGACGCGGGTAGCGGTTTTCTCGGTGTCGTGCTCGGCACGCTCGCCGTGTGGAGTGCACACCAGCAGCCGCAGCTCTTCTGGAGCTGGGTCATCCTGCTCGGCGCGTTCATCGTCGATGCCACGGTCACGCTGCTGCGCCGGCTGTATCGGCGCGAGCGCGTCTACGAAGCGCATCGCAGTCACGCCTATCAATACGCGTCGCGCGTGCACGGCGAGCATCGCGTCGTCACGCTGGCGGTCGGCGCGATCAATCTGCTCTGGCTCGCGCCACTGGCCGCGCTCGTCGCGCTCGGTCAGATCGACGGCTTGGTCGGCCTTGCCTTGGCGTATGCGCCGCTCATCGCGCTCGCTTACCGGTACAAGGCCGGAGCGCGGGAACACCAGGCCTGAGCGACGGTACGCGACGCCCTGCGTTCAAGTCGCCGGCGCGGCGGGCGCGTGCCCGCGCCGTGCGACTTGTTCTTCCGCCAGGCG
>JBKBSH010000129.1:0-6011 GCA_046291795.1 Burkholderiaceae bacterium
GCTGGCGTCGCCGGCGGCGGGCATGCGGGCGCCGAGCCGACCGCGCAGCCGGGGGCCGCCCCACCGACGATGCCCGGCTATCCGGGCTACGGGCCGCAGGGCGTACCGGGCGGAGTGCCTGGCGCGATGCCGGGTGCGGCACCGGGGACGGTCGGCGGCATGCCGCGCGCGATGGCGGCGGCGATCTTCGATCCGAGTGTCGCGCTGAACAACCTGCTCATGCGCCTGCAGTCCAACGCGCGTGACCTGCGGCTGCCGCCGATGCCGCAGGTCGGCCCGGCCGAGGCGCCGCTGCTCGAAGCGATCGGAGAACTGCAGCAGTTGGGCCTCGAAGGCGTGCACGGCGCGGCCTTCGCAGGCACTGCGGCCGGTTCGATCAACACCTGGCGCGAGCACCTGGTCGAGAAGTCCAACCGCACCGTCGACAAGCTGACGATCGAGATCGTCGGCATGCTGTTCGACCACGTGCTGCAGGACAAGCAGGTGCCGGCCGAGATCAAGGCGCTGATCTCGCGGCTGCAGTTCCCGGTGCTGAAGGCCGCGTTGCTCGACGCGGACTTCTTTGCGTCGAGCACGCATCCGGCGCGCCGGCTGATCGACCGCATCGCCAGCACCGCCGTCGGCTGGGAGCCGTACGGCGACGAGAACGAGCGGTACAGGAACGAAGTCGACCGAATCGTCCGCGAGGTGCTGCAGAAGTTCGACAAGGACGTCGCGGTCTTCGACAAGCTGCTCGGCGAGTTCGAGAACTTCGTCGGCGACATCTCTCCGCGCGACAGCGATCCGGTCGCTCGCGCCAAGCGCGCGCTCGAGGAGGCCGAGAAGCGCGAGATCCTCGCGATCAACACGACGATCCAGGTGCGGCGCGCCTTCGAGAAAGTCGAGCTCGAACCGTACCTGCGCGACTTCCTGGTCGGCCCCTGGGTGCAGGTGCTGGTCACCGCGACGCTGCGCGACGAGCAGACGCCGGGCTTTTCCAAGCGCTTCCGCGAAGCGATCCACGACATGGTCTGGAGCGTGCAGCCGAAAGCGTCCGCCGACGACCGGCGGCGGCTGGTCGAGCTGATCCCGAGCCTCACGCGCGTGATGCGCGACGGGCTCGCGCTGATCCACATGGCCGAGCGCGAGCAGAACGACTTCTTCAGGCAGTTGATGGAGTCGCACGCGATGGCGGTCAAGCCGGTCGACCAGGCGCGCTACATCAAGTCGTCGCTGGCGACGACCGAGTTGCGCGCGCGGCTCGACGGCATGCAGTTGACGGGCACGTTCCCGATCACGACGGTCGCCGGCGGCGTACGCGTGTCCACGGGCGCGCTGATGCGCGCGGCGGCCGAGCACGACGCGGATCTGAACGTGCCCGAGCCGGTCACCGACATCGGCCCGCTCGACCGCGTCGAGGAAGCGCGGCTCGACGAGGAGATCTCGAGCTGGCAGCGCGGCACCTGGTTCAGCATGTGGAACGGCAAGGAAATGGTCAAGGCGCGGCTGCGCTGGATCAGTCCGCTGCGCACGCTGTTCCTGTTCAGCTCGGACCGCGGAAAGTGTGCGCACGTGATGCCGCCCGACCTGATCAAGAACTACCTGAAGCGCGGCAAGCTGATGCCACTCGAAGCCACACCGCTCACCAAGCGCGCGGTCGACGGCGTGGTCGGCGACTTCGAGAAGATGCCCAAGCGGCGCGACGAAATCGCCGCGCGCTACGCGCCGGCCGGCTGATGCGGCGTTGCGCGGTGCCCGCCGCGGCTTGGTCGTCCCGATGAACGCTCCCGACAAATCGGTGCGCGGGCACGGCGCCGAACCGGTTCCCGTCGGCCGTCTGCCGCTCGGCTACGTCGTCCGCGAACTGATGGCCGACGGCCTGATGGCGCGGTCCGACGGCGAGCGGGTGCTGTCGGTGCGTTCGCGCGAGACGCAGGTGCATCCGCTCGCGCTGCTCGCCGAGATGAACCTGCGCTCGCCCACCCCGGGGCGCGAGCTGCTCGACATCGAGCGGCTGACCGAATGGCTCGCCGGGAAAGCCGGGCTGCCGTACCAGCACATCGACCCGCTGCGGGTCGACTTCTCGCGCGTGGTCGACGTGATGTCGAGCGCGTACGCGACGACGTATTCGATCCTGCCGATCGCGGTGACGGGCGCCGAGATCGTCGTCGCGACCTGCGAGCCTTTTATCGACGGCTGGCAGCGCGAGATCGAGCAGATCACGAAGAAGAGTGTGAAGCGCGTCGTCGCCAATCCGCTCGACGTCGCGCGCTACACGGTCGAGTTCTACAAGCTCGCGCAGTCGATCAAGGGCGCCAGCAAGACCAGCACGACGTCGCTCGTCAGCAACTTCGAACAGCTGGTCGAACTGGGCGGCAAGGTCGACGCCGACAACGCGCACGTGGTGCTGGTCGTCGACTGGCTGCTGCAGTACGCGTTCGACCAGCGCGCGAGCGACATCCACCTCGAGCCGAAGCGCGAGCAGGGTGTCGTGCGCTTCCGCATCGACGGTGTGCTACACCAGGTCTACCAGGTGCCGCCGGCGGTGATGCACGCGATGGTCTCCCGCATCAAGCTGCTCGGCCGCATGGACGTGGGGGGGCGGCGCCGCCCCCGCCGCGGCCGCAACAAGACCAAGGGCAACACGGGGCCGCGCGCGGGGCGCGGAGGGGAGATACGCCGATCGACGTTGCCGACCGCCTTCGGCGAGAAGCTCGTGATGCGCATCTTCGACCCCGAAGTCGTCGTGCGCAGCTATTCCGAGCTGGGTTTTTCCGAGCGCGATGCGGCGACCTGGGACGAGCTGATCCATCGGCCGTCCGGCATCGTGCTCGTGACGGGTCCGACCGGCTCCGGCAAGACGACGACGTTGTACTCGACGTTGAAGCAACTGGCCACCGACGAGGTCAACGTCAGCACGGTCGAGGATCCGATCGAGATGATCGACCCGGCGCTGAACCAGATGCAGGTCCAGCACGGCATCGACCTCGGTTTCGCCGACGGCTTGCGCGCGCTGATGCGGCAGGACCCGGACATCATCATGGTCGGCGAGATCCGCGACAAGGAGACCGCCGACATGGCGGTACAGGCGGCGCTGACGGGCCACCTCGTGTTCTCGACGCTGCACACGAACGACGCCGCCAGCTCGATCGCGCGGCTGATCGAGCTGGGCGTGCCCGCGTATCTGGTCAACGCCACGCTGATCGGCATCCTCGCGCAGCGGCTCGTTCGAACGCTGTGCCCGCACTGCAAGAAGGAAGACGGCCCGGTCGACGAGGCGACCTGGAAGGCGCTGGTCGCGCCGTGGCGCACCTCGCATCCGAAGCGCGTGTACAAACCGGTCGGCTGCCTCGAATGCCGGCGCACCGGCTATCTCGGCCGCACCGGGCTGATCGAGCTGCTGGTGATGACCGACCGGCTGCGCGAGCTGGTGGCGGCCGGCGCCGACATCGCGAAGATCCGCCACCAGGCCGCGCGCGACGGGTTGAAGTCGCTGCGCGTGTCGGGCGCCGAGAAGATCGCGGCCGGTCTGACGACGCTCGACGAGGTGCTGCGCGCCGCGCCGCCGTTCGAGACGTGACGGCGCCTGCGACGGCGCTACGAAGACATCAACCGGTCGAATTCCTTGATCGTCACCGCCGGCGCGGTGGTGAAGCCGATGCCGGTCAGTTTGGTCAGGCCGGTCGATGCCTTGATCGCGGCGTCGTTGTCGGGCAGTTCGACGACGAACAGCAGGTCGGTATCGCCGAGCAGCGCGTAACCGGCCTTGATCTCGCCGCCGAGGCTCCGGATCAGCTTGTCGGCTTCGTCGGTGCGCTTGGCGCTCGCGCCACGGATCGACTCGGGGGTGTACTTGCCGAACAGAACATAGGTCGACATTTGCGGAACTCCTTTCGGTCGATGCGCCGTGCGCAGCGCTGCGCCGCGCACGGGGACCGTGAGCCAATTTACGCGCGCCGCGGCGTTCCCGGAATTCCGCGAATGGGCACCCGCGGGGCTGCGCCCGCGTTACTTGCTCAACTGACGCATCGCGCGGGTGAGCCCTTCGAGCGTCAGCGGGAACATCCGGCCGCCGACGAGCTGGCCGATCAGCGAGGTCGACTGGCGGTACTGCCACAGGCCCTCGGGCTCGGGGTTGATCCAGACGTGCCTGGGAAAGTGGTGTGTGAGGCGCTGCAGCCAGACGGCGCCGGCTTCCGGATTGTCGTGCTCGACGCTGCCGCCCGGCTGCAGGATCTCGTACGGGCTCATTGTCGCGTCGCCGACGAAGATCAGCTTGTAATCCGGGTTGTACTTGCGCAGCACGTCCCAGGTGTCGAACTTCTCGGCGAAGCGTCGGCGGTTGTTGCGCCACAGGTACTCGTAGACGCAGTTGTGAAAATAGTAGAACTCGAGGTGCTTGAACTCGGCCTTGGTCGCCGAGAACAGCTCCTCGACGCGCTTGATGTGCTCGTCCATCGTGCCGCCGACGTCGAGCAGCATCAGCACCTTCACGGCGTTGTGCCGCTCCGGAACGAGCTTCAGGTCGAGCCAGCCGGCGTTCTTCGCGGTCGACTCGATCGTGTCGTGCATGTCGAGCTCCAGATCTGCGCCCTCGCGAGCGAAGCGGCGCAGCCGCCGCAGCGCGACCTTGATGTTTCGTGTGCCGATCTCGACCTGGTCGTCGTAGTCGCGCCACGCGCGCGCTTCCCACACCTTGACCGCGCTGCTGCCGCCGGCCGAAGGCCCGCCGACGCGGATGCCTTCCGGATGGGCGCCGCCGGCGCCGAACGGCGACGTTCCGCCGGTGCCGATCCACTTGTTGCCGCCGTGGTGCGCTCCGTCCTGTTCTTCAAGGCGCTTGCGGAACTCCTCCATCAGCTTGTCGAAGCCGAGCTTCTCCAGCTTCGCCAGCTCCTCGGGCGTGAACGAGCGCTCGAGCAACTGCCTGAACCACTCGTCGGGAATCTCCTTCGCGATGCCGAGCACGGTCTGCACCCCGCGGAAGAACTCGCCGAAAGCGCGATCGAATTTGTCGTAGTGCGACTCGTCCTTGACCAGCGCCGCGCGCGACAGGACGTAGAAGTCGTCGATCGACGGGCCGATGACGCCCTTCTGCAACGCTTCGAGCAGCGTCAGCAGCTCGTTGATCGACACCGGCAGCCGCGCTGCGCGCAGGTGGTAGAAGAAGTCGATCAGCACGAGCGCCCCGGGGTCGCTATGGTCTTGCCGGGCCGGCAGCGGACGCGTGTCGTTGCAGACGCAGCGCGAGATGCCGCTTCACGTCGGGCCACTCGGCGGCGAGGATGCTGTAAATCACGGTGTCGCGCACGGTGCCGTCGCGGCGCGCCTGGTGATGACGGATCACGCCGTCCTTCTTCGCGCCGAGCGCCTCGATCGCGGATTGCGAAGCGAAGTTGAAGTTGTCGGTGCGGAAGCCGACGACGCGGCAGCGGAGCGACTCGAATGCGTGCGTCATCAGCAGCAGCTTGCACGCGGTGTTCACGTGCGTCTTCTGGCAGCGGCGCGCGTACCACGTGTAGCCGATCTCGACGCGGTCGATCGACGGCACGATGTCGTGGTAGCGCGTCGAGCCGACGATCGTTCCCGTGGTCAGATCGCGCACGGCCCACGGCAGCATGTGTCCGGCGTCGTGTCCCGCCAACGCACCCGAGATGTAGGCATGCATCTCTTGGGGCGCGGGCACCGAGGTGAACCACAGCTTCCACAGTTCGCCGTCGCTCGCCGCGGCGACCAGTCCGTCGTGATGCTCGCGCGCAAGGGGCTCGAGCCGCACGCCGTGGCCTTCGAGGGCGATGGGTTCGGGCGTCCTCATTCAACGGGGCACACCCATCGGACGGCAGTCCGAGCGCCGACCGGGACAGCGAGCGCGGCGAAGCGCCGTCCGCGTCGAACGCGAGCCTGGGTTGCGGCGGCCGGGATCGCATTGCATCGCGAGACCTCGCACCCCGTTATCGGCCTACCGGTTGTGCCTGGCCATGAACACGAGCCGCTCGAACAGGTGCATGTCCTGTTCGTTCTTCAGCAGCGCG
>JBKBSH010000130.1:0-5993 GCA_046291795.1 Burkholderiaceae bacterium
GAAAACGAGTTCCTGATCGTGCGCACACCCGTCGAAGGCGGCCTTGCGGTCAGGCTGCAGACCGACGAGTTCATCGACGTGCGGCTGTTCACCGGCACGCACGTCGTCGAGTTCCGCACCTCGCTGCTGCGCCAGTTCGGCGCGCCGATGTCGTACTGGCACCTGAGCTATCCGGGCGAGGTGCGCGTGGCCACGCTGCGCGCCGCCCCGCGCGCGCGCGTCGACCTCGGTGCGCAGGCGCGCGGCAACGGGGCGCCGGCTGCAGTGCCCGTCCGGCTGATCGATCTGAGCACCTACGGTACCAAGGCGATCGCGCCCGAGCCGCTCGGCGAGCGTGGTCAGACGCTCGAACTCGAGTTCGCCGTTCCCCGCGCCCACGGTGCGGACGCCAGGATCGCGGTCAAGGCAACGATCCGCGCAATCAAGCCGGTCGCTGCGTCAGGGGATGCGCCGCCGAGTCACGCGCACGGCCTGCGGTTCGAAAACCTGAGCGAAAGCGATCAGGTGCTTCTGCAGAACTTCGTCCTGCAGAAGCTCAACGAGGCACCGGCCACGGGCGTTTAACCGGCCGGCGTGAACTCGATCCTGCCTTCGGGCAGCATGTAAAGCACGAGCGCGCGGCCGTCGGTCACCGTCGGATGGTGAGCGGAATCGGGCGGATAGACCTTCCAGCCTGCCCCCTTGCCGCAGAAGCGCGCGGTCGGCGTCACGGGCATCACCATGCAGATCTCGCCGGTCGGATGGCGATGATGCGGACCGACGATGTCGGTGAGGTCGACGACATCGACGCTGAGGTTCGATGTGTGCGGGCTCGGCTCGATCACGCGGCCGAAACGCCGCCCTGCGCCGCCCTGCGTGCACATCCAGCCCGCGGCGATCGCCGCGTGGCACGCGGCCTCGATCGCCTTGAATTCGGTGGACTCGGGCGGAAAGCGGCGGTCGAGCTCGTCGCCGAGCTCCGGGCCGAGCGGCCGGCCCGCGACGGCATCGGTGATCGGCTTGAGCAGTTCGCGGAACTCGTCGATGTTCATCGGTACTCGCCTCCTCGGCGGCATTGTCGGTCCGGCGTTCGGGCTTCGACAAGCCCGGTTCAGCCGCGGCCGACGCGGCGCACCGCGACGCGAACGACGTCGGCGCCGGAGCCGGTCGCGTCGGTCAGCTCGAGCGACATCGGCGCGATCGTGTTCAGGTTCGGCGCTTTCATGTCTTTCGCGTACGGTGTGGCCCAGTGGTCGAACTGGCCGATGATCAGCAGCGTCTGCGGGTGGATGCCCTGCGCGAGCACGGCGCGGCCGCGGGTGGCGCCGACGACCGAGCGGACCTCGACGAGGTCGCCGTCTTCGATGCCGAGCCCGGCAGCGGTGCGCGCGTTGATCACCACGCCGCGATGACCGCGCAAGTTGCTCGCGACCTCGTCCATCAGCTGGATCGCCGCGTTGCCGCCGGCGTGGTACTGCATGCTCTTGGTCGTCAGCAGCCAGAAAGGAAAATCCTCGGGCTTGTGGCCGCGGCGCACGAGGTCCTGTTCCCACATCGCGGGGAAGTCGTGCCAAACCGGCAGCGGCCGGTATTCGTCGAGCTGGCGGTCCCACCACGTCACGCCCGCTTCGTGCAAACGGTTGCCGAGTTCGCGACCGGCGCGCGCGAGCCGCTCCTGATACGGCAGCTCGAAGCGCAGCCCCTGCCGCTTCAGCGTCGGATACAGGTACCAGCCGGTCTGCTTGTAGGGCCGCGCCATCAGCCCGTGCCGTTTGAACCAGTCGAGGTCGTGCACCTCGGTGCCGCCCGACAGTTCATGGCTCGCCGCGCGGCACACCGCGTCCCAGATCTCGTCGACCGAATGCGGCGTCGTCGGGTCGAGCGCGAAGTCGCGCGTGTCCGTCTTCAGCGCAACGCCGCAGGCACCGCGGTTGATCGCTTCGAAATACGGTTCGAGCAGGCCGGTTCGGCGCGCGAGTTCGGTGGCGATCCAGCTGAAGTCGCGCGAATCGCCGCGCGGCGCGACCGCCGGCTGACGCAGCACCCAGCCGTGGTGATGCCAGAACTGCTCGACGAACTTGGTCTTGCCGAGCCGGATCAACTGCGTCGATTCGAGGTCGGTCGCCTCGGGCAGCACGATGTCGGCCATGTGGTTCGTCTCGTCCGGCGTGTACGCGATGCACACGGTGAACGGGAACTTCGCCATCATCGCGGCGACCTTGCGCGTGTCCCAGAACGAGATCGCCGGATTGGTGCGGTAGGCGATCCACATCTCGGGCAGGCTCGCTTCGGGCCACGCATCGGGCTTGCGGTCGGTGAACATCCACGCCAGGTGCGTCGGCCCCAGCGCTTCGCTCCACGCGCCGGAACTTCCCGACAGCGGCACGAGCGTGCGGTGCGCGTTGCGGCCGGTGGGCCGGCGCACCCAGGTGTCCTTGCCGGTCGGGTTCATGTTGGTATTCATGAAGCCGTCGACGCCGGGCTTGACGCTGGCGTGACGGTTGTCGTGCGGCTTGTTCAGGCGAATCGTCGTTCCGAGCGTTCCACCGGGCACCTCGAGCGCGCCGACGAGCACGGCGAGCACCGTGCGCGACCACACGCACTCGAACGCGCCCCAGCCGTTGTTGACCGTCTTGCCGAGCGTGACCGCGACGGGTCGGAACGGCAGCACCTCGCCGTCGATCTCGATCGTCTCGCCGATACAGGCGTTGTCGAGGTACTCGCCGGCGATGCGGCGGATCGTCGCTGCGGGCACCTCGCAGATCGCCGCTGCCCATTCGGGGCTGTACGGACGCATGTGCGCGACGAGCTTCGCGAACGCGGTGTCGGCGTCGACGTCCTCGTGCGTCCAGCGCTCGCCGTCGGCGCCCAGTTCGACCGCATGCGCGACCCGCACGCGGCCTTCGAGCAGCGGTTCGATGCCCGGTGTATCGAAAGGCACCGCTGCGCCCGACTTCGCATCCCACAGCAGCGGCTTGCCGCTTTCGGCGTCGCGCAGGTAATAGCCTTGGGGGCCCACCAGATCCGGCGACGAGGTCATGTCGCGCAGGAAGGCGAGGTCGAGGCGCTCGCGCGGATGCTCGTGCAGCATCACGTGGATCAGCGCGAACATGAACGCGGCGTCGGTCTTCGGCCTGATCGGGATCCACTCCGCCGACGTCGCCGCGGTGACCGACAGGTGCGGCTCGATCTGCACGCGCTTGGCGCCGCGCACGCGCGCGTCCGCGTGCCGCGTCACGGCGCACGGGCCGCCGGTGACTTCGTTGTTGTTGCCGAGCGAGATGTTGAAGCGCGTGTACGGCATGTCGGCCGACACGGTGAACGCGCGATGCCAGAACTCGCCGAACAGGTGCTCGGAGTGGACGCACTTCACACCCTGCCCCGAGCCGAAGCTGTAATCGACCGCGCCCCACGCGGCGAGGAATGCCGGGAAACTGCCCATGTAGTTGGCCGGCGTGCCGCCGTGGCCGAAGGTCGCCGCGAGCCGCGGCAGCCCGTGCTCGTCGCGCAGCCCGCGGCTGCGGATCTCGCGCAGCTTGGCGGCGATCGTATCGAGCGCCTCGTCCCACGAGATCGGCACCCAGCCCGGATCCTCGTCGATGCCCTTCTTCGGGTTCGTGCGCTTCAGCGGCGTCAGGATGCGCGCCGGGTGATACGTCTTCTGGATCAGTCCGTACGCCTTGACGCACGGCCGTCCATCCGAAGGATGCAGGCCGATGCCGTCGAAGTTCGGTCCGATGCCGGTGGCCACACCGTCGGTGACCTTGACGGTCAGAAGGTCGGGGCCGGCCACGCAGTTGTAGCAATAGGTCGGCACGTTGCGCGTCGCGCGCTCGGCTTCGATGGATGTCGTGCTCATGCGGACCTCGCTGCGGCGCTCAGGCCGCCGGTATGACTGCGGTCGCCTCGAGCTCGATCACCGCGGGATGATCGAGCAGGTCGGCGACGAAGATCATGCTCATCGCCGGATAGCGCTTGCCCATGCGCCTGCGCCACACTTCGCCCAGCGCCGGTCGCGCGGCCAGATACGCCGGCTTGTCGCAGCAGTACGCGGTGATGCGGCAGACGTGCTCGGGACGGCCACCCGCCTGCGCGAGCACTTCCAGCACATTGGCGAGCGCCTGATCGAACTGCGACACGAAGTCGGTGCGGACGAAGCGCTGCTGCGCGTCCCAGCCGACCTGACCGGCGATGAAGACGATGCGGCCGGCATCGGCGACGATGCCGTTCGCATAGCCGACCGGTTTGTCCCATCCGGGCGGCAGCAGGGTCCGGTGCGACATCGCTATTCGTCGTAGCGCGGCGGGTCCGGGTCGACCGCCCAGTCCGGGTCGGGCTGCGGCACCCTGGCGAGCCACGCGCGAACCAGTTCGACGTGCTCGTGCTCCTCCCGTTGCAGTTCGAGCGCGGCCTTGCGCACCGACTCGACGGTGGCCGCCTGCGCAAGCCGCGCGAAAAAGCGCTCGGCGCGCTCCTCCGCGCGCAACGCGAGCTGCAGCGCGTGCCACGGCCGCATCAGGTAGTGAACGTCGTCCGGCGCGATCGTCTCGGCCGCCTCGAAGCCTTCCCACGCCGGCGCCGACGCGGGCGGCGCCTGCTTCCAGCCCATCTCGGCCATGATCTGCGCCGCGTGCCGGTTCTCGATCGCCGACATCTTGCGGAACAGCTCGGCGACCTCGCGGTTGTTGTGCGTCTCCATCGCGTCGGCGAGTTCGGCGTAGCGCTGCATCGCCTCGTGTTCCATCGCCAGCGCCTGCGCCATCAACGCTTCGAGTGTGTGCGGCACGTCGATGCTCATACGCGAAACTCCGCTTCGAGGTCGGTGACGGCGGCGGGCGGCGTGCGCCGCTCGGGTGCGTACGGCGCGCGGTTGCCGGCGTACAGCACGCCGATGTTGAAGCCGTCGTCGGTCATCACGCGGCGCGCCGCGCGCACGGGATCGTCGGTCTCCTCGACCGGCGAGGCGTGCACCCGGGTTTTCCAGTCGCGCTGCTCGGGCCGGAACGTCACGCACGGACTGAGGATCTCGACGAACGAGAAACCGGGGTGCCGGATCGCCTGCGCGATCAGCGCCGCGGTGCCGTTCGGGTCGCCCGAGAACGCGCGCGCGACGAAGTTGGCGCCGGCCGCCAGCGCGACGACGAGCGGATGAAAGACGCGGATCTTCGTTCCGCCCGGCGCGAGCTTCGAATCCCAGTCCGGCTCGGTCGTCGGCGACGGCTGGCCCTTGGTCATCCCGTACACGTGGTTGTCCATCACGATGTACGTCATGTCGACGTTGCGCCGGCACGCGTGCAGGAAGTGGTTGCCGCCGATCGAATAGCCGTCGCCGTCGCCTCCGGTGACGAGCACCGTCAGGTCGGGCCGCGCGAGCTTCAGCCCCGTCGCCGCGGCGAGCGCGCGCCCGTGCACGCCGTGCAAGCCGTAGCAGCTCGTGTACGCGGGGATGCGCGACGAGCAGCCGATTCCCGAGACGATCGCGACTTCGTGCGGCGGTCGCCCGATCATCGCGAGCGCCTTGGTGATCGAACTCAGGACCGAGTAGTCGCCGCAACCCGGGCACCAGATCGGCTTGATCGCCGACTTGAAGTCGGCCGGTGCCAACGCCGCGGGCTGGATGCCGATGTCGTTCATGCGGCGGCCCTCCGGTCGTTGCGCCAGTCGACCAGCGCCTCGTGCAGTTCGCCCGGCCGCAGCGGCAGCGGGCCGGGGCGGTGATAGCTCGCCGGCTTGCCGGGCAGGTCGAAGTGACCGCGCAGATAGCGATAGAACTGCGCGCCGTGGTTCTGCTCGACGACGATCACGCGTCGCACACCTTCCAGCGCGGCGGTCAGGCGCTCAGGCTGCGCCGGCGCGAGCAGTCGCATCGCGATGAGCTTGATGCCGTGCCCCTGCGCTCGCGCGCGGGCGACCGCTTCGCGCACGGCGGCGGTCGTCGAGCCGAAGGTGATCACCGCGGCGTCGCCCTCGCCTTCGACGTCGGCCCAGTGGTCGCCGTAGTCGTACATCGCGAG
>JBKBSH010000131.1:0-5975 GCA_046291795.1 Burkholderiaceae bacterium
CGCTGCTGCCGTGGCCGCGCGAGCGCGGCATCCCCGTGATGGCGTACAGCCCGATCGACCAGGGCGCGGCCGCGCGCGACAAGACGCTCGCTGCGATCGGCGCGCGGCACGGCGCGAGCGCCGCGCAGATCGCGCTCGCGTGGGTGCTGCGGCAGCCCGACGTCATCGCGATTCCGAAGGCCGTGCGCGAGGCGCATCTGCGCGAGAACCGGGCCGCGGCATCGATCCAACTGACGCCGCAGGATCTCGCGGAGATCGATCGCCGCTTTCCGCCGCCGTCGCGCAAGACGCCTCTCGCGATGACCTGACCGCGCGGATTACTCCGCTGCCGTCGATGGTCCCTGCGGCTTTGCACGGATGTTTCACGAGGTCGCCCCGCGTGCGTGAGTTGCATCTCGGTGAATCGGCACGTTCGGCCCACAGGCTGCCGAACCGATTTTGGACCGCCGGCGCCACGCGAGCCCGCGTCCCCGTGGAATATCCGGCCTAGCCCCCTCGCGGTAAGCCCGCGCGCCGTCGCCGGCGTTGACCACGGGTCGAGCGCAAGCCGCGCCACTTATGGCGAGGCGAGCGAGACGAAGCGTCAACCCGGGGCCGCAGGCCCCGCTCAAACTCGTGGCGAGGAAGCCCCGCCCCTGAAGGGCGGGGTACTCACTGCGGCAGCATTGCAGTCATCGATTCACGCAGGAGACGCACGATGCAGGACACGACGAACCCGATCCCGGCGCCGGCGCGGCGCGCGCCGCATCCGCTGTTCCTGATCGCGGCAGCGGCGGTCGCGGCGGTTTCGCTGATCGCCGCCGCGCAGTGGCTCGCGCCGCGCAACGCGCAATCGCAAGACGCTCGACAAGCCACGCAGGCGCCAGCAAAACCCGCCGCGAAGCCCGCGCCGGCCGTGCGAGTCGCCGCGACGTGCCCCGATTGCGGCGTGATCGCGGCGATCCACGAGGTCAAGCAGGCTGGCGAAGGCACGGGCGCGGGTGCCGTGGCCGGCGGCGTGCTCGGCGGCGTGGTCGGCCATCAGTTCGGCGGCGGCCGCGGCAAGGACGCGATGACCGTCGTCGGCGCGGTCGGCGGCGCGGTCGCGGGCCATCAGATCGAAAAGCAGATGCGGGCGAAGACCGTCTATCGCATCGACGTGAAGATGGAAGACGGCAGCACGCGCAGCATCACGCAGTCGAATCCGCCGGCGCTCGCGGTCGGCGCCAAGGTGCGCGTCAACGGCAACCAGCTCGTCGCGCGCGGCTGAGGGTCTTGCAGGATCGGCGGCCGCACAGCCGCCGATCGGGCGGTTCAGCCGCGCAACGCCGGCCGGTCCGGCGCGAGGTCCCGCGCGTCGACGCCGAGCGCCTGCACGTCGGCGGGCAGCGGCTCGCCGCGCGCCAGCGCGGCAGCGATGCGGCCCGCCGCAGGCGCGGTCTGGATGCCGTAGCCGCCCTGGCCGGCGAGCCAGAAGAACCCGCGCTGCCGCGGGTCGAAGCCGGCGACGATCGTCTTGTCGGCGACGAACGAGCGCAGCCCCGCCCACTTGGCGTGGATGCGCGGGATCGAAAGCGTCGTCGCGGTCGTCAGGCGGTCGACGAGCACGGCAACGTCGTACTCGTCCGGCTGCGCGTCGCACGGCGCCGACGGCGTTTCATCGGCGGGCGAAGCGAGGATCCGGCCGGCGTCGGGCTTGAAGTACCACTGCTCGTCGACGTCGATCACCGCGGGCCAGCCCTCGATCGATGCGCCGCGCGGCGGATCGAAGGTGATCGCGGTGCGCCGCTTGGGCACCAGCCCGATCGGCGCCGCGCCCGCGAGCCGGCCGATCTCGTCGGCCCAAGCACCGGCTGCATTGACGACGACCGGCGCGGCGTAATGCCCACCGCGCGTCTGGACGACCCAGTCTGCGCCGACGCGTTCGAGCGCGACCACCTCCGCACTGCAGACCACCTCGCCGCCGCGCGCGCGCACGCCGCGAAGGAAGCCCTGATGCAGCGCGTGCACGTCGATGTCCATCGCATCGGGCTCCCACAGCCCGCCGTCGACCTGCGCTTCGGTGAACACCGGGACTCGCTCGCGCACCTGCGCGCCCGTCCACAACTCGAGGTTGCCGACCAGCGCGGAGCATTCGGCGAACGCGCGCTCGAGCGCCGCGCGCTGGTCGGCGCGCGCCGCGAGCAACGTTCCGCGCGGCGTCAGCAACGGCGCCGACGCGAAACCCGCCGGCGGCGAAGTCAGAAACGCCTTGCTCGCTCGCGCGAGCGCGCGCATCGTCGCGTTGCCGTAGGTTTCGGTGAACAGCGCCGCCGAGCGCCCGGTCGTGTGATAGCCGGGCTGTGACTCGCGTTCGAGCACGACCACGCGGCCGAAGGCCGCCAGCTCGAACGCCGCGGAGGCGCCGGCGATGCCGGCGCCGATCACCAAGAAGTCACAGCCCTTCACGCATCGGCCCGATCAGGCGGGAACCATGCGCCGCTCGATCTTCGCTTCGCGGATCGGCAAGTTGACGAGCGCCGCGGCGGCGGCGAGCAGCGCGTCCGCATACCACATCCACAGATAGTTGCCGCTCGTCTCCATCGCGATGCCGCCGAGCCACGCACCGAAGAAGCCGCCGATCTGGTGCGTCAGGATCGTCAGCCCGAACAGCGTCGCCAGGTAGCGCGTACCGAACAGCTTGCCGACCACGCCCGCGGTCGGCGGCACCGTCGCCAGCCACGTGAAGCCCAACCCGATCGCGAAGAGATAGAACGTCACCTCGGTCTTCGGTGCGGCCAGATACAGCAGCACGAGCACCGCGCGCGACGCGTACATCCAGAACAGCACGTATTTGCTGCGGTAACGGTTCACCCACCACCCGGCGGCGAGGCTGCCCGCGATGTTCGCCAGCCCGATCAGCGCGAGCGACCAGCTCGCGACCGACGCCGGCAGTCCGCACAGCGCCACTTCGCCGGGCAGATGGGTGACCAGGAAGGCGATGTGAAAGCCGCAGGTGAAGAAGCCCGCGTGCAGCAGCAGATAGCTGCGATCGGCGAACGCGTCGCGCACGGCTTTGCGCAGCCCGCCGTCGGCTGCTTGCGCGGCGGCGGCCGCAGCGGCCGCTTGCGGCGAACGCCGCATCATCCGCGCGACCGGCAGTGCGGCGAGCGTGATCGCCGCGAGCGACCACAGCGCGCCCATCCAGCCGATCGTCGAGATCAGCTTCTGCAGGACCGGCGCGAAAACGAACTGTCCGAACGAACCGCCGGCGTTGATCACGCCGGTCGCGGTGCCGCGGTGCTCGATCGAGACGCGCTGCGCGGCCGCGCCGATCAGCACCGAAAAGCCGCCGGCGCCGGCGCCGACCGCCGTGAGCAGTCCGATCGAGAACACGAGCCCGAAGCCCGTCGTCATGAACGGCGTCAGCGCGCTGCCGGCGGCCAGAATCACGAGCCCGGCCGCGAGCACGCGCCCCGGCCCGTAGCGGTCGGCGATCGCGCCCGCGATCGGCTGCGCCGCACCCCAGACGAACTGGCCGACCGCCATCGCGAAGCTGATCGTCACCAGCCCCAGCCCCGTCGAGGTGTTCAGCGGCGACACGAACAGCCCGAGCGACTGGCGCGCGCCCATCGTCACCATCAGCATCGCCGCCGCGGCGAGCGTGACGAACCACCAGCTCCCTGCCTCGTCCTGCCGATTCATGACCGCCGCTCCGTCCGGATCGCCGCGCGTCGCAGCGCTGCTCGCGGATCGGCATTAGATACGCGGCCGCGCAGCGCGACAAATGAAATGCGCGCAGGCGTCGAATGCGCGCGACGCAGGCAGGCGAGGCTGGCAGAATGCGCGGCCTCGCCCCGGAGTCGTCATGCCCGCGTTACACCCGTTCCATCTCGCCTTTCCCGTGAAATCGCTCGAGCATGCGCGCGCCTTCTACGGCGACCTGCTCGGCTGCCCCGAAGGCCGCTTGTCGGACGACTGGGTCGACTTCAACCTGTACGGTCATCAGATCGTCGCGCATCTGGCGCCGGACGAGGCGGGCCACCGCGCAACGAGCGCAGTCGACGGCGACCAGGTGCCGGTGCGCCACTTCGGCGTCGTGCTGCCGATGACCGAGTGGGAGGCGCTGGCCGAGCGGCTGCGCTCCAGGGGCGTTCGGTTCGTCATCGAGCCGCACATCCGCTTCGAGGGTCAGGTCGGCGAACAGGCGACGATGTTCTTCCTCGACCCGTGCGGCAATGCCCTCGAGTTCAAAGCCTTCGCCGATCCCGACCGCCTGTTTGCACGATAGGAACGTCGTCGCCGGTCCTCACCTTGCGCCACGCGCGGGCGAGCGTAGCGAGCGGGCGCGACGATGCCGTTGTTCCACGCGCGCGGCGCGACGCATTCTCGATTCAACCCGTGCGCGTCGCATCGCGCGCCGGATACGACTCCACCCGCGCGCACCAGTCTTCGATGACCTGTCTCACCTCGACCGGCCGTTCGGTCAGCGGCCAGTGATGGCAATCGATCCGCCGTACCTCGGCGCGCGGCAGGCGCCGCAGGCAGCGCTGCATCGCATCCGGATCGGCGAAGGTTCCGCCGGCGGAAAGCAGCACGAGCACGGGGACGGCGATCGCCTCCAGCGGCACGGGCCGGAACATCTCGACGAGTTCCTGCAGGTAGTGCGCGGTGCGGAACGTGCGCAGGTCCGCGCGTGTGGAGCTGTACCTGCGGATGAACTCGGCTTCCGCTTCCTTGGAGCCGAGCGCACGGCGCGCCATCTCGTCGAGCGCGCGCAGGTCCAGCCGCGGGAGCTCGCGCCGGCGCAGCCCGATCGCGTTGGCCGCGCGAACGAGCACGGCGGCGGCCCGCAGCGCAGGCCCGGCCGCTGCGAGCAGGCGCCATTTGCCGCGCAGCGCCTCGCGAAAGACCGGATCGATCAGCGCCAGCGCCGCCGCGCGCGCCGCGTGCCGGACGGCGAAGTGCAGCGCGACCTGGGCGCCGAGGCTGTGGCCGACCATGACCGCGCGCGGGTGCCCTTCGACGTCGAGGATCGCAGCGAGGTCGTCACACCAGAGCTCGTGACCGATCGCACCGCGCGTCGGCGAGTCGCCGTGCCCGCGCAGATCGACGCGCACGACGTCCCAGCGGTCGGCGAGCGAGGTCTGCTCGACGAACTCGGACCAGCGCGTCATGTTGCTCGCCAGCCCGTGCAGCAGCACGACGATGCGGCCGGGCGCGCGCTGCCGCGCCGGCGTGAGGCGGTAGGCGACGGTTGCGCCGTCGTCGCGGGCGATCGTGCGGTCGTATTCCATCGGCGGCCGTTGGCAGGCGCATCATCGCATCGGCCGAATGGGCGCCATCGCTTACGTGAATGCCACGATGCAGCCGTGCGCCGTTCGGCCGAAACTGGCGAACCGCGAAGCAGTCATCCCCTCGGCAAGGAGGGCGCCATGACCGACAAGCCCAAGTCCTGTGCGATCTGCCGCCAACCCGTCGAGCCTGCGCGCATCGACGAAGTCACCGGCGAGGAAAAGGAGCTCGCCGTCACGCTGCGCGGCATGCCTGTGCTCGTCTGCGGCAACGGCCACCGGCACTTCGTGAGTCCGGACTTCCCGTTGCGGCTGCTCGACCACGTGACGGAGCTCGACGAGCCGAAGCTGCCGGCCGGCGCGGAAAAAGGGCTCATCGTCAGGCACTTCGTCTGCTCGGACTGCGGCGGCGAGCTGCAGGCGAAACCGGACCACAGGCACACCTTCAGCTTCGACGTCCAGTTGCCGCGGATCGATGCCTTCACGGTCGATCTGACCACGCCCGTGTACCGCTGCAGCCGGTGCGGCCGCGAGCAGCTTCACTCGCTGCGGTCGCTGCGCAAGCTCACGCCGGCGGCGCTCGCCCACGCGTTCAAGGCTGCACGGATCCCGCACGGCTGAGAAGTTGTGAAGATTTCGTCGCGAGCGGCCCGCTGGCTAGGCGCACGGAGCGCAGGGCCGAGACATATCAAGTCGATAGGCGAGGCCCGACCACCGCGCAAC
>JBKBSH010000132.1:0-3029 GCA_046291795.1 Burkholderiaceae bacterium
GCTCGATCCGGCGCTCGCACGCGCGGCGCGGTCGACCGAGCGGCGTTGCGCCCGCTACCGCTGGCTCGGCGGCCTGCCGCGCGGCCGCACGCGGCAGGTGATGCGCAACGCGCGGCTGCTGCTGCACCCTTCGAAGATGGAAGGCGGCGCGCAGGCGATCCTCGAAGCGATCCAGGCCGGCACGCCCGTCGTCGCGAGCGACTGCGCGGGCAATGTCGGCATGCTCGGCCGGGGATATCCGGGGCTGTTCCCGGTCGGCGATGCCGAAGCCGCGGCGCAACGGCTGCGTCGGGCCGAAAGCGATGCGCGTTTCATGCGCGCGTTGCAGACGGCGTGTAAGAAACGCGCGCCGTTGTTCGACCCGGAACGCGAGCGGCGGGCGGTGCTGCGGCTTGTGGATAATGCGATCGAAGCGGTTTCCCGGAGGTCACGATGAACGCGCCAGAGCAGCCGAAGGTCCGGCTCACGTCCTTCTCGCACGGCGGCGGTTGCGGCTGCAAGATCGCCCCGGGCGTGCTGTCGGAGATCCTGAAGAACGCCGGCGCCTCGCTCGCCAGCAAGGTCCCGGCGCAACTGCTGGTCGGCATCGAAACCGCCGACGATGCGGCCGTGTACAAGCTCAACGACGAGCAGGCGCTGATCGCGACGACCGACTTCTTCATGCCGATCGTCGACGATCCGTTCGACTTCGGGCGCATCGCGGCGACCAACGCGCTGTCCGACGTCTACGCGATGGGCGGAACGCCGATCATGGCGCTCGCGCTGCTGGCGATGCCGGTCGACAAGCTGCCGGTCGACGTGATCCGCCGCATCATCGAAGGCGGCGAAGCGGTATGTACCGACGCGGGCATCCCGATCGCGGGCGGACACACGATCGACTCGGTCGAGCCGATCTACGGGCTCGTCGCGCTCGGCCTCGTCCATCCGGACCGCGTCAAGAAGAACAGCGGCGCGCACGCGGGCGACGCGCTCGTGCTCGGCAAGCCGCTCGGCGTCGGCGTGTATTCGGCGGCGCTGAAAAAAGACAAGCTCGATGCCGCCGGCTATCGCGAGATGATCGCGACGACGACCAAGCTCAACACGCCCGGACGGCGGCTGTCCGAGCTGGCGGGCGTGCACGCATTGACCGACGTCACCGGCTTCGGCCTGCTCGGCCATCTGCTCGAGCTGTGCCGCGGTTCCCGGCTCGCCGCGCAACTCGCGATGTCGCAGGTGCCGCTGCTGCCGGGGGTGGAAGCGCTGGTCGAACAGGGCTACGCGACCGGCGCGTCGGGTCGCAACTGGGCGGGCTACGGCAACGACGTCGTGCTCGACGGCGTGTCGGAGACGCAGCGCAAGCTGCTGACCGATCCGCAGACGAGCGGCGGACTGCTGGTCTCGTGCGCGCACGAAGCGGTCGCCGACGTGCTTCGCATCTTCCGCGACGACGGCTTCGAACGCGCCGCGGTGATCGGCCGGCTTTGCGCCGGCGAGCCGAAGGTTCGCGTCGCTCCGTAGCGACGCGCGCGGCGCACCATCCCGCGCTCCGGCAGCGGCCGCGCGCCGCGCTTGCCGCATAATCGCGCGTCGTCGAACCAGACGCGGCCCGAGCCGCGCACCTTCTTTTCGTCCCCGATGCGCAAGCTGTTCCGCCAGGAAGCGATCGACGCCCAGCGCGAGAAGCTGCTGGGCGAAGTGTCGATCGCGCGTCCGGTGCCGCTGTGGGTCTTCACGCTGCTCGCGGTGAGTTTCGCCGCGGCGCTCGTTTCGTTTTCGGTGTGGGGCGAATACACGCGGCGCGAACGCGTCGAGGGCTTTCTCGCGCTCGACGTCGGCGCGGCGCGCATCATCGCGCCGGAGACCGGAACGATCGCCGAGCTGCTCGTCAAGGAGGGCGACGAGGTCGCCGAAGGCGCGCCGATCGCGCGGCTCGCGACCGAACGCGGTACCGCCTCGGGCGTGACCTCTTCCGAACTCGTGCAGCGCGAACTGAAGGAACGCGCGGCGCGCATCGACACGGAGATCGAGCAGGCGCGCCAGCTCGCCGATCAGGAAGTCGACAAGCTCAAGCGACGCATCGCCGATCTGCAGAAGGAGCTTGCGCAGCTCGACGGCGAGATCCGGTTGCAACAGACCCGCGTGGCGTCGGCGCAGCAGGAACTGCAGCGCACGCTCGACCTGGTCAAGGAGAAGTTCGTTTCCGACACGGCGGTCACGCTCAAGCGCAACGACCTGCTCGACCAGGAAGCGAAGCTGCAGGCGATCCGGCGCCAGCGGCTCGCGGTCGAGCGCGATCTGGGCGGCGCGCGCGCCGAACTGCCGACGGTCGAGACGCGCGCGAAGGCGCAGATCGAACAGCTTGCGCGGCAAAAGAGCGAACTGCAGCAGAACCTCGTGCAGGAGGTCGCGCGGCGCGAGAACGTGATCCGTGCGCCGATCGCCGGCATCGTCACCAACATCGCCGTGGCGCGCGGCGATTCGCTCGCCGCCGAAGCGCCGATCGCGACCGTGCTGCCCAAGGGCAGCGGGCTGCAGGCGCAGCTTCTGGTACCGACGCGCGCGGTGGGCTTCGTTCAGCCGGGCAACCGGGTCGTGCTTCGCTACGAGGCGTTTCCGTTCCAGCGCTTCGGCCAGTACCGCGGCACCGTGCAGGCGGTCAGCCGGACGGTGTGGACGCCGGGCGAGAAGGTCGGCCCGATGACGGTGCGCGAGCCCGCGTATCGCGTCGACGTCGCGCTCGAACGGCAGACGGTTTCGGCCGGCGGCCAGGAGATCGCGCTGCGACCCGGGATGCTCGTCAACGCCGACATCCTGCTCGAGAAGCGCACCGTGCTCGAGTGGATCTTCGAGCCGGTGCTCGAGCTGAAGGGGCGGCTGCAGTGAAGCTGTTCGGCCGCGAGGTGCCGCTGATCCTGCAGTCCGAGGCGCCCGAATGCGGAATCGCCTGCGTGGCGATGGTCGCGAGCTACCACGGCTTCCGCACGGATCTGTCGGCGATGCGGCTGCGGCTGGCGCCGTCGATGAAGGGCGTCACGCTCAAGCACATCGCC
>JBKBSH010000132.1:3127-5942 GCA_046291795.1 Burkholderiaceae bacterium
GGCGATCGCCGAGACGATGAAGCTCGCGGCGCGCGGCGTTCAGGCGCCGCTGAACGCACTCGGACAGTTGCGGCTGCCGGCGATCCTGCACTGGGACATGAACCACTTCGTCGTGCTGACGAAGGTCGCCGGCAACCGCATCACCGTGCACGACCCGGCGCAGGGCAAACGCGTGCTGTCGCTCGACCAGGCGTCGCGCCATTACACCGGCGTGGCGATGGAACTCGCCCCGGCGGCCGGCTTCGTCCAGCGCGACGAGCGCGAGAAGGTGCGCGCGTGGCAACTGCTGCAGACCGCCTCCGGAATGAAGGGCGCGATCGCGCAGGTGCTGCTGCTGTCGCTGGTGCTCGAAGTGTTCGCGATCGCGTCGCCGTTCTTCGTGCAACTGGTCGTCGACCGTGTCGTCGTCGGACGCGACCGCGACCTGCTGACCGTGCTGGGGCTGGGCTTCGCGCTGCTCGTACTGATGCAGGTGGCGGTCACGGCGGTCCGCGGCTGGCTCGGCGTGTATCTGTCGACACACCTGAACCTGCGGCTTCTCGACACGCTGTTCGGCCAGCTGCTGCGGTTGCCGCTGGCGTGGTTCGAGAAGCGGCACATCGGCGACATCGTGTCGCGCTTCCGTTCGATCGACGCGATCCAGCGCACGCTGACGCTGACCTTCGTCGAAACGATGGTCGACGGCGTGATGGTCGCGCTGACGCTGATCGTGATGCTGTGGTACAGCCCGCTGCTGACGGCGATCGTCGTCGGCGCCGCGGCCGCATACGGCGCGGTGCGCTGGGCCTTCTACGGCCCGCAGCGGCGCGCGCTCGACGAGCAGATCGTTCACGAGGCCAAGGCCGGCACGCACTTCATCGAGACGCTGCGCGGAATGATGGCGATCAAGCTGAACATGCGCGAGGGCGAGCGGCGCGCCGCGTACCAGAACCTCGTCGTCGAGCAGACCAACGCCGGCGTGCGCTCGCAGGCGATCGCGATCGCGCACCGCGCCGCGAACGGACTGATCTTCGGGCTCGAGAACGTCGCGGTGATCTGGCTCGCCGCGCTGCTCGTAATGGACGGCCGTTTCTCGGTCGGCATGCTGTTCGGCTTCCTCGCGTTCAAGCTCTTGTTCCTGACACGCGTGAACAACCTCGTCGACAAGGCGATCGAGTTCCGCATGCTCGACCTGCACGCCGAACGCATCGCCGACATCGCGCTCGCCGCGCCTGAGACGCCTTCGGGCGGACCCTCGCAGCAAGCGCCGAAGGTGCCGCTCGTGATCGAGGGCAAGGGACTCGGCTTTTCGTACGGCGTCGAGGGCTTCGTCTTTCGCGGCGTGGACTTTTCGGTGAAGCCGGGCGAGACGGTCGCGATCGTCGGCCCGTCGGGCAGCGGCAAGACCACGCTGGTCAAGGTGCTCGTCGGTCTGCTCGATCGCACCGAAGGCAGCCTCGTCGCCAACGGCCGCGACGTGCGCGAGTGGGACCGCGGCGCATTCCGCAGCCGCATCGGCGTCGTCATGCAGGACGATCAGCTTTTCGTCGGCACGGTCGAGGACAACATCAGCTTTTTCGACCCGCAGCACGACCCGCAGCGTGTGCGGGCGTGCGCGCGGCTGGCGCGGATCGACGCCGAGATCGAGTCGATGCCGATGCAGTACAACACGATGGTCGGCAGCCTCGGCATGGCGCTGTCGGGCGGCCAGAAGCAGCGCATCCTGCTCGCACGCGCGCTGTACCGCCGGCCGCACATCCTGTTTCTCGACGAGGCGTTCGACCAGCTCGACCTGGCGCGCGAGCGCGAGATCACCGAGCAATTGAGGACGCTCGGGATCGGTCTGGTGATCGTCAGCCACCGGCCCGAGACGGTGCGCGAAGTCGACCGGCTGGTGAAACTCGGCTGAAGCGGCACAGCGCGCGCCGCGCGGCCGCGACCTGCCGCGTGGCCGCTCAGGACAGCGTGCCGGGGCGCGGGCTGTTGGCCCGACGCAGCGCTTCGGCGATCTTGCGGCGCGCGCGGATGAACGGCGATTCGCGCGCTTCCGCGCCGAGGTATTCGTCGAGATCGCCGACCTCGCGCTGCAGCCGTCGGACGAGCGCGACGAGCAGCTCGGTGAGCTCCGGGTCGAACTGCGTGCCCTTGAGCTGCCGGATCTCCTCCAGCGCGCGGAAGACCGGCCAAGCCTCCTTGTACGGCCGCGCATGGGTCAGCACGTCGAACACGTCGGCCAGCGCGGTGATGCGGGCGGCATCCGGGATCGCCTTGCCCGCGATGCCGTCCGGATAACCGGATCCGTCCCACCATTCGTGATGATGTCGCGCAATATCGACGGCAATCTGGATCTGCGGCAGGCCGCTCTGCGACAGCAGTTCCGCGCCGATCGCCGAATGCGTTCGCACCAGCGACATCTGATCGGGATTGATGCGACCGCGCTTGGCGAGGATCGCGATCGGGATGCCGAGCTTGCCGACGTCGTGCAGCCGCGCCGACATCTCGATCATGAAACAGGTGTCGTCGTCGCAGCCGTACTCGGCGGCGAGCAGCGCCGCGAGCTTGCCGACCCTGTACACGTGCTCGCCCGACGGGTCTTCCGAAAGCTCCGCGGTGATCGCTTGCCGGTGCAGCAGCGCGAGCTGCGCCTTGAAGCGCTCGCGCCTGGTGTCGTTGAGCGGCGCCGGCTCGGCGATGCCGAGCAGGCCGGGCTCGTCCGCGCGTCCCGCGCTCTGCTCGAGCCGTTCCAGGTGCAGGCGCTGGTGCTGCAAAGCGCTTTCGATCTGCGACCGCTTGGTGTGGTGCAGCAGCTCGCGCAGGTGGATCAGCGCGAGCTGCG
>JBKBSH010000133.1:0-5935 GCA_046291795.1 Burkholderiaceae bacterium
CTCGATTTCGGGGCCGATCGCGTTCGCGCCGCGTGTCGACTGCCCGCTGTGCGGCAGCGGCAATACCGAGCGGCTGTCGCAGTTCGGCGCGACCGCGTGCAAGGCGCTGTACCGCTGCCGCGATTGCCGCGAGCCCTTCGAGTACTTCAAACCCCTGTGAGCCGCGCGCGATGACGCCGAAGTTCCATCCGCTCGCCATCGCCGAAGTGCGGCGCGAAACCGCCGACGCCGTGAGCCTGCGCTTCGCGGTGCCGCCGGCGCTGGCCGACGACTACCGCTTCGTGCAGGGCCAGCACCTGAACCTGCGCGTGGTCCTCGACGGCGAGGAACTGCGGCGCTCGTACTCGATCTGCTCGGCGCCCGACGACGGCGAGCTGCGAATCGCGATCAAGAAAGTGCCCGGCGGCCGCTTCTCCGCGTGGGCGGTCGAACGGCTCAAGCCCGGCGACGTGCTCGACGTGATGACGCCGGAGGGCCGCTTCTTCACGCCGCTCGATCCGCAGCACGCGAAACACTACGTGGCGTTCGCCGCCGGCAGCGGCATCACGCCGATCGTGTCGCTCGTCCGCGCCACGCTCGCGCGCGAGCCGCGCTCGCGCTTCACGCTGGTGTACGGCAACCGGCGGCTGGCGAGCACGATGTTCCTCGAGTCGCTGTGGGCGCTGAAGGACCGCCATCTGCCGCGCTTGGCGCTGTTCCACGTCTTCTCGCGCGAGGCGCAGGAGATCGAGCTGTTCAACGGCCGAATCGACGCGGCCAAGGTGCGTGCGTTCCTCGACACGCTGATTCCGCCGGCGTCGATCGACGAGGCGTTCGTCTGCGGACCGGCGTCGATGATCGACGAGGTCGAAAGCGCGTTGCTCGCGGCGGGGGTCGCGCGCGGGCACGTGCACGTCGAGCGCTTCGGCGTTCCCGGCGCGGTCGTCGCCGCGCCGGTCGACGACGCCGCAGCCGCGGAGGCGCGCGTCACGCTGCTCGTCGACGGCGTGCGGCGCGAGATCGAGTTTCACCGCGGCAGCGGTTCGATCCTCGACGCCGGACGCGCCGCCGGAATCGACCTGCCGTTCTCGTGCAAGGGCGGCATGTGCAGCACCTGTCGCGCGAGGCTTCTCGAAGGCGAGGTGCGAATGGCCAAGAACTACGCGCTCGAGCCGCACGAGGTCGCGGCCGGTTACGTGCTGACCTGCCAGTCGTATCCGCTGACCGAGCGCGTTGTCGTTTCGTTCGACGACCGATGAGCCGGACGCGTTCGCCGACCTTCGAGCAGCAGCGCGACGCGATCCGCGCGTCGGCGGCGAGGCTTTTCGCGCGCAACGGCTACCCCGTGAGCTCGATCGCCGAGCTGGCACGCGCGTGCGGCGTGTCGAAGGCGCTCCTGTACCACTACTACCGCGACAAGGAGCAGTTGCTGTTCGACATCGCCGACCGCTACCTCGACGGGCTGCTCGCGATCGTCGCCGAGGTCGACGCGCGGCCGCTCGCGCCCGCGGCCAGGGTGCGGCGGCTGATCGAGCGCTTCATGGCGGCGTACGAGGACGCGGCCGCGTACCACCGCGTGCTGGTGCAGGACGTCAAGTACCTGAAGCCCGCGCACCGCAACCTCGTCAACGCCAAGCAGCGGCGCGTCGTGCAGGCGTACGCGGACGCGATCGCCGCGGCCGCGCCGCAACTGGCCGGCGACGCGCTCCTCAAGCCCGTGACGATGACGCTGTTCGGGATGATCAACTGGACCTTTACGTGGCTGAAGGACGACGGGCCGGTGCGGTACGCGGACATGGCGCCGGTGGTCGCGGATCTGTTCCTGCGGGGGGTTGCGGCCGTGCGACCGCTGCAGCCGCGGCGTGCGGCCGACACTCGCCGCGCCGCCAGGCCGGGCGCGCGGCCGGTGCGGGAGGCGGCATGACCGTCGGCGCGCGGGAAACGGCGCGTTCCCGCAGCCGGGCGCGGGCCGCGGGATCGTCCCCGCTTGCGCGCCGGGCCGGAGTTTCTTCTGATACCGCAAAGCGATTGCGGACGCATTCTGTTCTGATTCATCACCGCGGGGTGAAGTCGGCATCCCGAATCGACGGTTTCCGGTTCCGACGGTCCGTAGAAAGGCGAGGAGACTCATGAAACTGCATCTGAAACTGCTCGCGGCGCTGTTCGCGCCGATGGCCGCGCTGGGCACCGCCCAGGTCGCCGCCCAGGACATCAAGGTCGGCGTCACGCTGTCCGCGACCGGTCCCGCCGCTTCGCTCGGCATTCCCGAGCGCAACACCTTCGCGCTGGTGCCGCAGACGATCGCCGGGCGCAAGATCCAGTACATCGTGCTCGACGACGCGTCGGACACCACGACCGCGGTCAAGAACACGCGCAAGCTGATCAGCGAGGACAAGGTCGACGTCGTGATCGGTTCGACCGTGACGCCCAACTCGCTGGCGATGATCGACGTCGCTGCCGAGTCCGAGACGCCGATGATCGCGATGGCGGCGTCCAGCCGGATCGTCGATCCGGTCGACGCCAAGCGGCGCTGGGTCTTCAAGACACCGCAGAACGACCAGCAGATGGCGGTCGTGATCGTCGGTCACATGTTGGCCAAGGGCATCAAGACGGTCGGCTTCATCGGCTTTGCCGACGCCTACGGCGAAGGCTGGTGGAACGAGTTCTCCAAGATCGCCGAGGCGCGCGGGCTGAAGGTCTTGGCGAGCGAGCGCTACCAGCGCACCGACACGTCGGTCACCGGCCAGATCCTGAAGATCATGTCGACCAATCCCGACGCCGTGCTGATCGCGGGCTCGGGCACGCCGGCCGCACTGCCGCAGAAGACGCTGAAGGAGCGCGGCTACAAGGGGCAGATCTACCAGACGCACGGCGTGGCCAATCGCGACTTCCTGCGCGTGTGCGGCAAGGACTGCGAAGGCACGTGGCTGCCCGCGGGCCCGATGCTGGTCGCGCGCCAGCTTCCGGCGGACCACCCGGTGCGCAAGTCGGCGCTGGCGTACGTCGAGGCCTACGAGAAGGTGCACGGCAAGGACAGCGTGTCGACTTTCGGCGGGCACGCATGGGACGCGGTCGTGCTGCTGCAAGCGGCGATCCCCGAAGCGCTGAAGAAGGCGAAGCCCGGCACCAAGGCGTTCCGCGCCGCGCTGCGCGATGCGCTCGAAGGCGTGAGGAACGCCGCCGGCGCGCACGGCATCTTCAACATGTCGCCGACCGACCACCTCGGCCTGGACCAGCGCGCCGCGGTGATGGTGCAGATCGTCAACGGGGACTGGGTCCTGCAGAAGTGACCTGAGCGCGGCGGGCCGCGGATCGCGGACGACGTGTCCGCAGTCCGGGCCCGCGATCGCGGTGCGTCGGGCCGATGCGGACCGACGCGCGCGCCGACGCAGCCTGCAGGTCGAGCGAGACCTCGCGCGTCAGGCGGGCCGGACGCGATCCGCGGCCACCGATCATCGGATTCCCGATGGACTTCCAGATCGCCCTGATCCTCGGGCAGGACGGCGTGACCAACGGCGCGATCTACGCGCTGCTCGCGCTCGCGCTCGTGCTGGCGTTCGCGGTCACGCGCGTGATCTTCATCCCGCAGGGCGAGTTCGTCGCCTACGGCGCGTTGACGCTGGTCGCGCTGCAGGCGGGCAGGGTGCCGGGCACGCTGTGGCTGCTCGCCGCGGCCGGCGTGCTCGTCGCGCTGATCGACGGCTTCGACGCGCTGCGCACGCGCACGTGGCGCCGCCTGCCCGGCATCGCCGCGTGGAATCTCGGGCTGCCGCTCGCGCTGTGGGGCCTGCTCGCGGCGGTTCCGATGGGCGGCGCGCCGATGCCGCTGCAGGTCCTGCTCGCGCTCGCGGTGGTCGTTCCACTCGGGCCGATGGTCTACCGGCTCGCGTACCAGCCGCTCGCCGAGGCGTCGGTGCTGGTGCTGCTGATCGTCTCGGTCGCGGTGCATCTGGTGATGGTCGGGCTCGGCCTGCTCGTCTTCGGCGCCGAAGGCTCGCGCACGCCGCCGTTTTCCGACGGGCGCTTCGAATTCGCCGGAATGACCGTGACGGCGCAGACGATCTGGGTGATCGTCTGTTCGCTCGTGCTGATCGTCGTGCTCAGCCTGCTGTTCGGGCGCACGCTGTACGGCAAGGCGCTGCGCGCGACCGCGGTCAACCGCAACGGCGCGCGGCTGATGGGCATCCCGACCGCGCTCGCCGGGCGTCTGACCTTTCTGCTGTGCGCGCTGATCGGTGCGGCGTCGGGCGTACTGATCGCGCCGATCACGACGATCTACTACGACACCGGCTTCCTGATCGGGCTCAAAGGCTTCGTCGGCGCGATCATCGGCGGCCTGGCGAGCTATCCCGTCGCCGCGGTCGGCGCGGTGCTCGTCGGCTTGCTGGAGTCGTACTCGTCGTTCTGGGCGAGCGCGTACAAGGAAGTGATCGTGTTCACGCTGATCATCCCGGTGCTGCTGTGGCGCTCGCTGCGCGCGCATCACGTCGAGGAAGAAGAATGACCCGGCGGTACGCACCGCGGCCGGCCCGCACGACGCGGAGGCGCGGAAAGTGACGCCGCGCGCGCTGTTCGTCGTCTTCGTCCTGCTGCTGGCGCTGGTGCCGGTCTTCGCGCCCGAGTTCACGGTCACGCTGGCCAATTACATCGGGCTGTACGCGCTCGTGGCGCTCGGGCTCGTGCTGCTCACGGGCGTGGGCGGGCTGACCTCCTTCGGCCAAGCCGCCTTCGTCGGGCTCGGCGCCTACACGACCGCGGTGCTGACGACGATGACCGACCTGCCGCCGTGGCTCGCGTGGCTCGGCGCATCCGCATGGTTGTCGCTCGTCGCAGGGCTCGCGCTCACGCTCGCTTTCGCGGTCGTGCTGGGCATGCTGACGCTGCGGCTGTCGGGCCATTATCTGCCGCTCGGAACGATCGCCTGGGGCATCAGCCTGTACTTCCTGTTCGGCAACATGGAGTTGCTGGGCGGTTTCACCGGTCTGCGCGGAATCCCGCCGGTCGAGGTGTTCGGCCATCCGATCGAAAACTCGCGCGAGATCTTCTATCTCATTTACCTGTTCCTGCTCGCCGGCATCGTGACGATCCAGAACCTGCTCGACTCGCGCGAAGGGCGCGCGATCCGCGCGCTGAAGGGCGGCATGGTGATGGCCGAGTCGATGGGCGTGAACACGGCCGTGTCGCGCCTGGTGATCTTCGTGCTCGCGGCGCTGCTCGCGTGCGCATCGGGCTGGCTGTACGCGCACATGCAGCGCTTCCTGAATCCGACGCCGTTTTCGCTGTACGCCGGCATCGAATACCTGTTCATGGCCGTGGTCGGCGGCGCCGGCCACGTGTGGGGCGCGCTCGCCGGCGCGGCCGTGATCGCGGTGTCGAAGCAATGGCTGCAGGATGTCCTGACCAAGGTGATCGGGCAGGCGGGCAACTTCGAGGTGATCGTCTTCGGGATCGCGATGATCCTCGTGCTGCAGCGCGCTCGCGACGGGCTGTGGCCGGTGCTCGCGCGCTGGGTGCCGGTCGCCCGCGCGCCGCGCCGCATCGATCCCGGCGTGCCCGCGCTCGCGCGCAGGCCGCTGCCGGCGGCGGGCGAAACGCTGCTCGAGGTCAAGGCAGCGACCCGGCGCTTCGGCGGGCTCGTCGCCGTCAACGACATGAGCCTGTCGGTGAAGGCGGGCGAGATCGCGGCGCTGATCGGCCCCAACGGCGCGGGCAAGACGACGATGTTCAACCTGATCTCGGGCGTGCTCGATCCGACCGCGGGCGACATCCGCTTTCGCGGCGAGCCGATCGCGGGCCGTCGCGCGCGCGACATCGCGCGGCTCGGCGTCAGCCGCACGTTCCAGCACGTCAAACTGCTGCCGACGATGAGCGTGCTCGACAATGTCGCGATCGGCGCGCATCGGCGCGAGTATCCCGGCCTGCTCGCAGGCGTCATCGCCGGCGCATGGCGGCTCGA
>JBKBSH010000134.1:0-5917 GCA_046291795.1 Burkholderiaceae bacterium
GCGGCGCGAGCGCCTTCAGCACGAGCCAGGCCGCGCCGGCAAAGACGGCGACGCCGAGCGCGAAGCCGCCCGCGGTCATCGCGCCGATGCGCAGGTCGTTCGACGAACACAGCAGCAACGCGAAGAAACCGGCGCAGCCCGCCAGATAGCCGAGCGCGACCCGGCCGGTCGGCGGCCCGACGTCCTTGCGCAGCACGCGCAAAGGCGGCACCGCGCGCAACTGCGCGAGCGGCGGAAGCGCGAAGCCGAGCAGCAGCACGAGCCCCACCGCGCCGCCCTGCCACGCGGGCGCGAGCGACGGCCGCGGCAAGGCCGTCTGGATCAGACCGCGCAGGACTTCGATCAGCACGAAATGCAAGGCGTAGCCGAGCAGCACGCCGGAAACGCAGGCGGCGGCACCGACGCCGACGAATTCGAGCGCGAACAGCCGGAAGATGTCGCGTTGGACGACGCCCAGACAGCGCATCATCGCGCACGCGTCGAGGTGACGCAGTGAAAAGCGCCGCGCCGCCGCCGCCACGGCCACCGCCGCGATCATCGCCGCGAGCAGCGCGACCAGCGCGAGAAATCGCTGCGCGCGTTCGAGCGTGCGCTGCATCTCGGGGCGACCGCCTTCGAGCGACTCGATCCGCTGGCCGCGACCCAGGTGCTCGCCGAGCCAGGCGGCGAAGGCGCGCACCGCCGGCGGCTCGCCCGCCACGAGCAGGCGATACGAAACGCGGCTGCCCGGCTGGATCAGTCCCGTCGCCGGCAGATCGGCGAGGTTCAGCAGCACGCGCGGCGCGAAGTTGATGAACTGCGCGCCGCGGTCCGGTTCGACCGCGATCAGCTTGGCGACGACGAAGCGCTTGTCGCCGAGCCGCAGTCTTTCGCCCGGCGCGATGCGCAATGCCGAAAGCGCCTGTGGATCGACCCAGACCGTGCCGGATGCCGGAATCTCGCGCGTGGCCGCATCGGGCGCGCCCAATCGGTCTTGCACGCGCAGCGCGCCGCGCAGCGGATAGCCGCGCGACACGGCTTTGACGGCGGCGAGCGTGCTGAGCTCGGCGTTCGCCTCGCTGAGGGCCATGCTCGGAAAAGTGACCGTCTCTGCGAGCGCCAGTCCGTCGGCGCGCGCGCGCTCGCGCACCGCTTCGGCGATCGGCTGATCGGAGTCGAGCACCAGATCGGCACCGAGCAGCTGGGTCGCGTCGCGCTCCAGCCCTAGACGGATGCGGTCGACGAAGAAACCGACGCTCGTCACGGCAGCGACCGCGACGACGAGCGCCGCGGCGAGCAGGCGCAGTTCGCCGGCACGCCAGTCGCGCGCGGTCATACGCAGGGCCTGGACGAGCAGATGGCGAAGGGTCATGGCGTGCACGCAAAGCCCCGCGACGGCACCGTCATTCGAAGCGGTCTGCGCGAGGCTTGCTCGGCCGACCGGCGATAAAAGTCTCGCGAACGACCCGGTCGTCGCCGAGCACGATCAGTGCGAACAGCAGCTCCTCGAAGCTTGCCGCGCGTTCGGTACGCCGTGCCAGCAGCGGGGTGGCACGCGGGTCCAGAACGACGACATCGGCTTCGGCGCCGGGCTCGAGTGTGCCGACGCGTGCTCCCCAGCCAAGCGATTCGGCGGCACCGCGCGTGGCCCAGTACCACAGTTGCAGCGCGCCGAGCGAAACGCCCTTCAGCCGCGCCACTTCGTGCGCGCTGCGCATCGTCGCGAACATCGAAAACGATTGCCCGCCGCCCACGTCCGTCGCGAGCGCGAGCCGCATGCCGGCGGCCAGCGACAGCGAAAAGTCGAACAGCCCGCTACCGAGGAACAGATTCGACGTCGGGCACACCGCCGCGACCGCGCCGCTGGCGGCCATCCGGTGCCGGTCGTCGCGGTCGAGGTGGATGCAATGCGCGTAGACCGCGCGCTCGCGCAGCAGGCCGACGCGGTCGTAGACGTCGAGATAGCTGCGCGCGTCGGGATAGAGCTCGGCGATCCAGCGCACCTCGTCGCGGCTCTCCGCGACATGGCTCTGGATGTACAGCTGCGGCTGCGCACGCGCCAGTTCGCCGGCGAGCGCGAGCTGGCGCGGCGTCGAAGTCGCGGCGAAGCGCGGAGTGATCGCATAGCCAAGCCGCCCCTTGCCGTGCCAGCGCGCGGCGAGCTCCGCGCTGTCACGAACGCCGCCTTCGGCGGTGTCGCGCAACGATTCGGGGCAGTTGCGGTCCATCAGACATTTGCCGGCGACGAGCCGAACGTCGCGCGCGAGCGCCTCGGCGAACAGGGCGTCGACCGAGACCGGATGAACCGTCCCGAACACGCACGCGCCGGTGGTGCCGTGGCGCGCCAGCTCGTCGAGAAAAAAGCGCGCGGCTTCGGCGGCGACCGCGCGATCGGCGTACCCGGCTTCGACCGGAAACGTGTGCCGTTCGAGCCATTCGAGCAGCCCGGGTGCGGGCGAGGCGATCACGTCGACCTGCGGCAGATGGATGTGCGCGTCGATGAAGCCCGGCGTGACGATGCAGCCCGTGAAGTCGAGCAGCCGGTCGTCGGCGTCGAGCGCATCCTGCACCTCCGCGAATTCGCCGCGCGCGGCGATTCGCCCGCCATCGATGAGCAGCAGTCCGTCTTCGATCACGCGCCCCGCGCGATCGGAGCGCAGCGGATCGTCGGCCAGATCGAACAGCGTGGCACGCAGCGCGGTGCGGGGCATGGCTGTCGCTGTCTGGCAGCGGTCCGCCCGCTCGTCGGGGACCAAGCGCTCGCTCAGCTGCCGCCCGCCGGCACTTTGCCCACGACCCCCTCGACGTAGAAGTCCATCTTGCCGAGCTGCTCGTCGGTCAGATGGCCGCTTGCGATGACTTCCTTGCCGGTATTGGTCCGGATCGGTCCGGTGAACGGATGAAATCTGCCGGCGACGATGTCGGCTTCCTTCGCCTTGACCAGATCGGCGACGTCCTTCGGCACCGACGGGCCGATCGCTTCGAGCCTGATCATGCCGTCCTTCATGCCGCCCCAGAGGTTCGAGGGCTTCCACGTGCCGTCGAGCACGCTCTGCGCGACCTTCGTGTAGTACGCGCCCCAGTGATGCGTGACGGCCGCGATCTGCGCCTTCGGCGCGAACTTCGCCATGTTCGAGTGGTACGCGACCGCCATCTTGCCCTTTTCCTCGGCGGCGGCGACGACCGCGGTCGAGTCCGTATGGTGCGTCAGCACGTCGGCGCCTTGCCCGATCAGCGTGTTGGCGGCGTCGCGCTCCCTGCCCGGGTCGTACCACGAATTCACCCAGATCACGCGCACCTGCGCTTTCGGATTGACGCTGCGCGCGCCGAGCGTGAACGCGTTGATGCCCTGCAGGACCTCGGGGATCGGAAACGCCGCGACGTAACCGAGCGTATCGGTCTTCGTCATCTTGCCCGCGACGATGCCGGCCAGATACCGCCCCTCGTAGAAGCGGATGTTGTACGTGCCGACGTTGGCAGCGCTCTTGTACCCGGTCGCGTGCTCGAACTTCACGTCGGGGAATTCTTCGGCGACCTTGATCGTCGGGTTCATGAAGCCGAACGAGGTGGTAAAGACGAGCTTGTTTCCCTGCGCAGCCAGGTCGCGGATCACGCGTTCGGCATCCGCCCCCTCGGGTACCTTCTCGACGAAGGTCGTGACGACCTTGCCCGCCAGCGCCTGCTCCATCTGCCTGCGGCCCGCATCGTGCTGCGCGGTCCAGCCCGCGTCGCCGACCGGACTGACGTAGACGAAACCGACCTTCAGCGGTTCGGCCGTCCTCGCTTCTTCTTTCTTCGCTTCGGCTTTCGGCGCCGGCGCTTCCTGCTTGCCGCAGGCTGCGGCGAGCAGCGCCGCGGCGGCCGCGGCGATCAGTCGGGACAACGGCTTCATCGGGTGCATCTCCGTGAACGGGTAAGCGGCGCGCGGGGCGCCGAGCGCGAGCGGCGGATTCTAACGAGGCTAAGCGTTCGGATTGAACGGCTTGCCGAGCGAGGCCGGCATGTTCATGCGAATCCAGCGCGGATTGCGCGAGATCAGCGCGAGCACGACGATCGTCGCCAGATACGGCGCCATCGACATGATCTGCGACGGGATCTGCACGCCCTCGCCCTGCAGATGCAGCTGCAGCATCGTCACGCCGCCGAACAGGTACGCACCGACGACCACGCGCGCCGGCCGCCAGGTCGCGAATACCACCAGCGCGAGCGCGATCCAGCCGCGTCCCGCGACCATGCCTTCGGCCCACAGCGGCGTGTAGATCGTCGAAAGATAGCCGCCCGACAGTCCGGCGCACGCGCCGCCGAAAGCCAGCGCGGCGACCCGGATCGCCCGTACCGGATAGCCGAGCGCATGCGCGGCTTCGGGCGATTCGCCGACCGCGCGCAGCACGAGCCCCCAGCGCGTTCGATACAGGAACCACGCGACCGCGGCCACCAGCGCCCACGAGGCGTAAACGAGCGCGTGATGGGAGAAGAGCATGGCACCGAGCAGGGGCAGTTCGCGCAGCCCGGCGATGCCGTCCGCGGCGCGCGCGGGCAGGGTTTCGCGCGAATACGACAGGCCGATGAAAGCCGACAGTCCGGCGCCGAACAGCGCGAGCGCCAGCCCGGTCGCGTACTGGTTCGTGTGCAGGCCGATCGCGAAAAACGCGAACACGACGGCGAGCAAGACTCCGGAAGCCGCGCCGGCAACGAAGCCGAATGCGTACGAGTGCGTCGCATGCGTGACCGCGAAGGCGACGATCGCGGCCACCAGCATCATCCCTTCGATGCCGAGGTTGACTACGCCGCTGCGCTCCGCGACCAAGATGCCCAGCGCGGCGAGCAGCAGCGGCGTGCCCGCATTGAGTGTGGCGGCGACGAGCAGCGGCAGCGCTTCCATGCCGGACCGCTTCAGGGCGCCGCCACGGCGGCGCGCCGCCGGCGCAGCCGATGGTGGACGAACGTGTCGCACGCCAGCAGGAACAGCAGCAGCAGCCCCTGATACACGCCGGTCAGCGAAGACGGCATTCCGAGCCGCGATTGGGCGAGCTCTCCGCCGATGTAAAACAGCGCCATCACGAAGGCCGCGCCGACGATTCCCGCCGGATGCAGCCGCCCGACGAAGGCGACGATGATCGCGGCGAAGCCGTAACCCGGAGAGATCGACGGTGTGAGCTGCCCGACCGGACCCGCAGCCTCGGCGCCGCCGGCGATACCGGCCAGCGCGCCCGATGTCAGCAGCGCAGTCCACAGGATGCGGCGGTCGGAAAATCCGGCATAGCGCGCAGCCTGCGGCGCGAGCCCGGCCACGCGCAACTGGAAACCGATGAAGCCGCGCGCCAGCAGCACCCATGCCGCGGCGGCCGCCAGCAGCGCGAGCACAAATCCGACGTGCAGCCGCGTGCCCGCGAACATGATCGGCATGCGCGCCGCGCGCTCGAAAAGCTGGCTCTGCGGAAAGCCGAAGCCCGTCGGGTCCCGCCACGGACCGTGCACCAGATAGCTCAGCAGAAGCTGGGCGACATACACCAGCATCAGGCTGACGAGGATCTCGTTGGCGTGAAAGCGGTCGCGCAACCACGCGGTGAGCGCGGCCCACGCCGCACCGCCCGCGGCGGCGGCGGCGATCACCGCGCCAAAGAAGGCGCCGCTCGAGTCCTTGGTGGCGAGCAGCGCGACGCCGCCGCCGGCGATCGCGCCGGCGATCAACTGCCCTTCGGCGCCGATGTTCCAGACGTTCGCCCGAAAGCACAGCGCCAGCCCGACCGCGCACAGCACGAGCGGTGTGGCCTTCAGCCCGACTTCGCCCCAGCCGCGCAACGAAACGAGCGGTTCGACGAAAAACACGCCGACCGCCTGCCAAGGGCTCTTGCCGAGCGCACCGAACAGCAGCATTCCGCACGCAACGGTCGCCGCGAGCGCCACCAGCGGCGACAGCCAGACGGCGATCCGCGAG
>JBKBSH010000135.1:0-5906 GCA_046291795.1 Burkholderiaceae bacterium
GATCGCCCGGATCGCGGCCTTCGCAGATCGCCTGGATCGAGCGGCGCAGCAGCTTGCCCGAGCGCGTCTTCGGCAGGACGTTGACGAAATGCACGCGCGCCGGACGCGCGACCGCGCCGAGCTGCGCATCGACGGTCTTCATGATCTCGCCCTCGTGCGCGAGCTTCGATTCGGGTGTGGCGATCTTCGACACGTCCTTGACCACGGCGAAAGCGACGGCGACCTGTCCCTTCAGTGGGTCCGCGACGCCGACGACGGCGACTTCGGCGACGTTCGGGTGCGAGCTGATCGACTCCTCGATCTCGCGTGTGCCGAGCCGGTGTCCGGCGACGTTGATCACGTCGTCGGTGCGGCCAAGGATGAAGTAGTAGCCGTCCTCGTCGCGTATGCCCCAGTCGAAGGTCGAATACACCTGCCGGTTCGGCACGCTCGTCCAGTACGTCTTGACGAAGCGCTCGTCGTCGCCCCATACCGTCGACATGCAGCCGGGCGGCAGCGGACCCTCGATGCCGACGACACCCTTTTCGTCTGCGCCGACCTCCGAGCCGTCGACTTCGCTGTACAGCCTCACGTCGTAGCCGTAGCAGGGCACGCCGGGCGAGCCGAACTTGATCGGCTGTGCGGGGTCGACTCCGCGCGCCAGCGCCAGGATCGGCCAGCCGGTCTCGGTCTGCCAGTAGTGATCGATGATGGGTTTGCCGAGGCCGTCGGCGATCCAGCGCGCGGTGGGTTCGTCGAGCGGCTCGCCGGCGAGGAACAGCAAGCGCAGCGACGACAGGTCGTACTTCTTCAGGAACGCCGGGTCCTGCTTCTTCAGCACGCGGATCGCGGTCGGCGAAGAGAACATCGTCGTCACCTTGTGCCGTTCGACGATCTTCCACCAGATGCCGCCGTCGGGGCGGATCGGCGTGCCCTCGTACATCACGGTGGCCATTCCCGCGATCAACGGCCCGTAAACGATGTACGAGTGGCCGACGACCCAGCCGATGTCGCTGGTCGAGAAATATGTTTCGCCTGCGTTGCCGCAGAAGATGTGCTTCATCGACGCGGCCAGCGCGACCGCGTAGCCGCCGGTGTCGCGCTGCACGCCCTTCGGCTTGCCGGTCGTTCCCGACGTGTACAGGATGTACGACGGCTCGCTCGACTCGAGCCACTCGCACGGCACTTCGTCGTTCATGTGCTCGGCACGCAGCTTCGCGTAGTCGAGGTCGCGGCCGGCGACGATCGGCAGCTCGGCCAGTCCGCGGTTGACGAGCACGACCTTCTCGGGCGGAAACGTCGAAAGGCGAATCGCTTCGTCGAGCAGCGCCTTGTAGGGCACCGGCTTGCCCGCGCGCGAGCCGGCGTCGGCGCTGACGACGACCTTCGGTCGCGCATCGTCGATCCGTGTGGCGAGCGACACCGAGGCGAAACCGCCGAAGACGACCGAATGGATCGCGCCGATGCGTACGCAGGCGAGCATCGCGAACATCGCCTCCGGGACCATCGGCATGTAGATCAGCACGCGGTCGCCGCGCCCCACGCCCAGCCCCTTGAGGATGCCCGCGAAGCGGTTGACCTCGCGATGCAGCTGCCGAAATGTGTAGATCTTTTCCTGGTCCGTCTCGGTGGAGACGTAGATCAGCGCGTTGCGCTCGCCGCGCGCGGCGAGGTGCCGATCGACCGCGTTGTGGCACAGGTTGGTGGTGCCGCCGACGAACCACTTGGCGAACGGCGGGCGCGAATAGTCGAGCACCCTGTCGAACGGCTTCTTCCAGTCGATCAGCGCCGCCTGCTCGCGCCAGAAACCGTCCTTGTCGCGGATCGATCTAGCGTGGAACTCCTTGTACGTCGTCATTGCGTAATCCCTCCGACCCCGTGGCTTGCAGTTCCCGCTGCTGGCGAACGAGCTTCAGCAGCGGGTTGATCTGGTCGAGCAGTCGCGGCAGATGCGGCACCACCTCGCCCGCGCGTCCGGCGCGGATCAGTGCGAGCGCCAAACCGATGTCCATCGACCCGTCGTCGGGCCGGCTTTCGATCGCGCCCGGCGCAACACCTTCCGACGTGCCGAGGATGATCCGGCGCGAGCGGCTCGACTGCGCCTGCTGCGCGCGTTTCTGCGCCAGCAGCCGCAGTTCCTCGGCGCCGCGTCGCAGTTCCTCCGACAGCGTGGCGACACCGATGCAGGTCCAGACCTCGACGCCCGGGCCGGCCGCCTCGACGTTCTCCAGAACCTTGCGCAGCCGCGCCGCGAAGCGCAGCACGCCCGACAGCCCACTCGCCTGCGTGGCCACGCAGAACTCGAAGCGGTCCGAACGCGTGCCGAGATCCTCGAGGCGGATCGACGCCGCAAGCGCGCGGCCGACCAGCTTGACGCGCTGCTCGATCTCGCCTTCCCAGGTCTCGGACTTCGGCATCGACAGTTCGACGCGCACGCAGATGACGGCGACGTCGGTCAGATTGCGTCGCGCGAACGAGATCAGTTTCTCGACCTGTTTGTCGAAGAAGGGCAGGTTCAGCAGCTCGGTGTCGGGATCGACGGTGCGCGCGGATTCGAGCGACGCCTGACTTTCCTGCAGCGCCTCTCGAGTGGCGGCGAGCTTGACCAGCACCTCGAGCCGCGAGATCAGTTCCGCCGCGCCGGCACCTTTCTGGATGAAGTCCGTCGCACCCATCGAAGCGGCGCGCTCGCGCTCGGCGACTTCGTCCTCGCCCGAGATCACGATCACCGGCAGCTCGCGGATGCGCTGCACCTTCGAACTGCGCACTCGCGTCAGCAGCTCGAAGCCGTCGACTTTCGGCATCGTCAGATCCGTGATCACGACGCGAATCGACGCGTCGAGCAGGATGGCCTGCCAGGCCGCCTCGCCGTCGGTGACTTCGCGGATCTCGAAGCGGTCGCGGATGTGCTGGGTGATCGACGCGCGCACGATGCGCGAATCGTCTGCGATCAGCACGCGCGCTTTCGGGGCGCTCGGATAACTGGGGGCGATCGTGTCGCTGGCCACGCGTTCACCGCGGAGGATTCAGGCCGGGCGCACGCGTTGCGCGCCGGTGCATCGAGGCTGCAATTTACCGGAAACGTGCGATGTAAGCGCAGGAAAGCACTGGGTTTTTCCATCGCTATCGGCTATCTTCGACGCGGCCTGAAGCGTTTCCATGCGACCGCCCATCACGCATTCTTGGAACTGGTGCCGTATCGCGCAGACTTGCGCGGCCGCGGTCGTGCTGCTGTCGGCGCTGGGCTGCGCGGCTGTTCACGCACCGAGCGGCGCCGATCGTGGCACGGTCGTCGGCGCCGACGTCGCGCTGCGAGCGCTTTCCCATGTTGGCGTGCCGTATCGCTATGGCGGCGACGATCCCCGCCTCGGCTTCGATTGCAGCGGGCTCGTGCGGTACGTGTTCCGTGACGCGCTTGGCCTCGAGTTGCCACGCCGCTCGGAGGAGATCGGCCGCGCGGGACGCGCGGTCGAAGGCGCGCGTTTGCAACCGGGCGATCTCGTCTTCTTCGACACGCTGGGCCGGGCGTTTTCGCACGTCGGCATCTACGTCGGCGATGGCCGCTTCGTCCACGCGCCGGCGCGGCGCGGTCAGGTGCGCGTCGACGGGCTCGACGATCCGTACTGGGCGGCGCGCTTCAACGGCGCGCGTCGGCTCGCGCGCGACGACGCGTCGTTCCCGTCCCCCGTGCCGGCGTACCCGGCCAGCGGCGTCGACGAGCGGCTCCAACGCGGGCTGTAGAGCAGCCGCATGCACGGCGGGGCGAACACCGCAGCCGGGCCTTTTCGCTTACGTAAGTCGTTGATCGGACATGGAGGAGTCGCAGGCGACCTCTTTACGGAAGAGAGGGGTGGCTGGAGTGTGATTTCGGTCAAATAAGAATCGTTTGCATTTGAGAAGCTTTCGCGTTAGAGTCTCCTCCGCGAGCTCGATGACCGACGGAGGCTGCGTCGGACCTCTCAACAAAAGGGGCAACAAGCATGAAGCGAACGATCGACATGAGACGCGCCGAAGCCTGGTTCGAACGCGGCCTGCGCTGGACCTTCGCGCTCGGGCTGGCGCTCGGTGTGGCGGCGCAGACCGATGCGCGGGCGCAAGAAGACAAGGTGCTGAACCTGTACTCCGCGCGTCACTATCAGACCGACGAGGCGCTGTATTCGAATTTCACGAAGCAGACCGGCATCAAGATCAACCGCATCGAGATGGGCGACGAGCAGCTGCTGCAGCGGCTCAAGAGCGAAGGCGCGAACAGTCCGGCCGACGTCGTGCTGCTGGTCGACGCCGCGCGGCTGTGGCGCGCGCAGATCGACGGTCTGTTCCAGCCGGTCCGATCCAGAATCCTCGAAGAGCGCATCCCGATGAATCTGCGCTCGAACGACGGCTCCTGGTTCGGCTTCTCGCTGCGGGCGCGCGTGATCGTTTACAACAAGGCAACCGTGAAGCCGGACGACGTCGACACCTACGAGGCGCTCGCCGATCCGAAGAACAAGGGCAAGGTCTGTACGCGCTCCGGTTCGCACCCGTACATGCTGTCGCTGATCGGTGCGATGGTCGAACGACTGGGCGAAGCGAAGACCGAGGAATGGGCACGCGGCGTCGTGGCCAACATGGCTCGACCGCCGCGCGGCGGCGACACCGACCAGATCCGGGCGGTCGCCAGCGGCGAATGCGGCGTGGCGCTGACCAACACGTACTACTGGGTCCGGCTCGTTCGATCGGACGATCCGAAGGACAAGGAAGTCGTCGGCAAGGTCGGATTCCTCTGGCCGAACCAGGCCACGTCGGGCACGCACGTCAACATCTCGGGCGGTGCCGTCGCGCGCCACGCGCCGCATCGGGACAACGCGATCCGCTTTCTCGAGTACCTCGCGAGCCGCGAAGCGCAGGCCTACTTTGCCAACGGCAACAACGAATGGCCGGTGGCCAAAGGCGCGGAACTCGACAACCCGGCGCTCGCCGCGCTCGGCAGCTTCAAGCAGGAGAACGTGCCGCTGTCGTCGATCGGCAAGGGTCAGATCGCGGCGCAACGGATCCTCGACCGCGTCGGGTATCGCTGAGCCCGCCACGTGAGCGGTTTGCGCGGCGCTGTTCAGCGACTGTTCTCCCTCAGGGCACGGTGGCGCCGCTTTGCCAGCCAGCAGAAGGAACCTGGGCGTGCCGCGTGACGGTCGCCCGCACCCCGAGACGACGGTTCCTCGCCAGCCCGCAAATTTTTTGAACGAAAAAATGTGCGGGTGAACCCATGCAGCTTGATTCGACAGCCTCCGTCGCGGAGCCGGTGCCAAAGGCGGCCGGCGCGCCGCATCCCCTCGTTCTGGACAGCCGCGATCTGTTCCGGCGCCACACGCAGGTGCTGATCCGGCACGGTCCGGACACCTACACGCTACGGATGACGCGGCAGGGCAAGCTGATTCTGACGAAGTGACATCCCGCGCGCGGCGAACGCGTCGCGCGTGCCAGCCAGCCAGTCGGCGCAGGCAGCGCCTCCGCGACGAGCGAGCGAAAGGCTGCGGGCAGTGCGCCCGCGATTTTCGAGCGATTCGATGCTGGCATCCAGGTCCTTCAGCCGTTGCTTCTCCGGCCGACTCGGCAGCGCCGCGCTGGTCGGCGCTCTGCACGCCGTCGCGGTGGCGCTCGCGCTGGCCGCCGGTGGCGGTCGTGTCGTTCTCACTGCTGCGCAGCAGCCTGTGCAGGTGCGCCTGCTTCCGGCGCAGCCGCCCACATCGCAGCTGCCGCCCCCGCCGCTGCCGGCGGCACCGAGACCGATCGCGCCGCCGCCGGTGGCGATTCCGCTGCCGGAGCTGCCGCTGCTGCCGTTGTCGCCCGAGCCGACGAGCACCGTGGAGGCGGCCGCGCCGCTTGCCCTCGCTGCGGCGGCAGCGGCGTCGGCAGCAGGCAGCGACGGCGACACAGGTGGCGAGCCCCCC